>JAAXQI010000197.1 GCA_012974315.1 Desulfobacterales bacterium
GGCATATATATGATATCGGAGTCTCCACTACGTTTCGCTTACCTCCGAGCATTATTTTTTGAGCATGACGCAGAGATACGACAGGTAAGCGAACAGAGTGAGACTCCGAAAGGCCATTTATGGACAGGCACTATTTAGATTCTATGGTTATTTTTATATGCAATCACGCTTAAGGTGATAAGTAAAGTTTTTAAAGCCAGCACTGAAAACAGGATCAGAACTATCAATGGCCCGGCCGGTGCCGGCCATTATGTCAAAATGGGAACTTTTCACTCACTCAAGAAGAGTTCAGCAGGCAGCTTGATTTTTAAATTCACCGGATCATATAATTCCAATTACAGTTGTGATTCAATAGGGAATAACCCCATGAACCAGACACCCAGGCGACGCCAGAAGCCGGTATATGGATCAACTGTATAGACCCGCTCTTCTCCATTTACATACCCATGCCAGTAAAGTTGTTCGCCTCCATCCTCTTTACTGCGCAGTTCAAGACGAAAAGCGTAGGCAGCAATATTGGCATCAAATTTGTTTGCCATAAATTGGGCCATCTCCTGTGAATCCAAAACAACACCTATCTCCGTATTTTCGTAAACCGAACGGGGATCAAGATTCAGCGATCCGATAAAGACCCAATGGCGGTCAAGAGTAAATGTTTTTGCATGCAGGCTTGCCTTGGACGAACCTTCCTGGCCCTTTTTTTCCTTACGTTCCTTCTTGCTGATTTTTTTGTTCAATTCATAAATCTCGATACCGGCCCGCAGCAGGTCCTTGCGGTACTTGGCATAACCGGCATGCACAACACCAACGTCGGTGGAGGCCAGGGAATTTGTCAGGATACGTATATCAACACCGCTCTCTTTTAATTTTACCAGGGACTCAACACCTTCCTTTCCCGGGACAAAATAGGGTGAGAGAATGATCAGTTCTTTCTCAATTCTATCCATATAGGGTTTAAACTGCGCCACAAGGTGATCCTCCGACTTGCTTCGGTCATCGAGAATTTTTTCGGGCTGATCAAAAATTGCTTCGGCATCTCCCCAGTAATAGCGCACTTTTTGCTGCCTGATTGCATTGGCAAGGTCGGAGTTACGCAAGGCCAGGAGGTAGGGGGAATTTCCCTGCTCGGCAATGAACTCGTTGAACTTTTGAGTTTTTCCCTGAATTTCTTTCTGGGTGGGAGGTTTTTTTGCCAGAACATTGATGGGATAAACCAATTCACTGTTCCAGTAGGTATCAAACGAGGCGGAAACGTCTTCAACCACCGGGCCAATGAGCAGGACATCAAGATCAGCAAAGGCTATATCCGGGTCAGCCTCAAAATACTCGTTTCCTATATTGCGGCCTCCAAGGATTGTTACCTGGTTGTCCACGGTAAAGGATTTGTTATGCATGCGCCGCGTCACTGAGCCGAGCCGGGTGACAAATTGCGAGAGCCGGCCGACATTGCGGCTGAAAGGATTGAATATCCGCACTTCAATATTGGGGTGGTTGTCTAAAACAGAAACGCCAAGGTCACGCCCTCCAAGGCCCATGTCATCAACCAGCAGCCGAACTCTTACGCCCCGGTCAGCAGCTTTCAGTAACTGGTGCGTAAACAACCTCCCGGTAAGATCATCGTGATACAGATAGTATTGCACATCTATGGAGCGCTCAGCAGATTCTGCCATAAGAGCACGGGCCACAAAAGCATCAAGACCGTTTCCCAGCAATACAAATCCCGCCTGGCCGGGATGGGCAGCTCTTTCATCCTGGAAAACCCTTCCCCAGCGGGTATCGCCGGTATCAGTCAAGGCATGGGATTCAGACCGTTCAAAGTTTTGCGGCAGGGTGGCACAGCCGGAGATGAACAAAAAACTGAACAGGAAAATAAAAGTGAAAATTTTGGTCAAATTGGACATTGAGAGCGTCCTGTTATCAGTGTTAATCAGCTCTTGGCTGTGATGGGGATTACGCTATTATTAGCATTGTATATCAATGCCAACCTTGCTTGCCATAATAGAAATTATTTCGAGCCTTTTTGAGAGTCACCATATCCACTGGTAACAGGAACTTTCTAAAATTTGAGATAATATATGGAATCCAGCAGGCCGACTGCTTTATCTCATCCGCAACGGTTTCCATTTTATCTCCGGAACCGCATGCAGCCGTTTCATTTGCCCAGTTGCTGCTGCATGTTTCAGTGCAAGGTTTAGAAGATTTTTCCAAGATAGAAATAGGCACTGCTTTTATTGTTTTCGGCAATGCCATAAGCGATATAGAGCGGACCGATAAAGGTGTCAATTCCGATAAAAAGACTGCCGGCTGCAATCAGATTGTTGAAATCAATATCATCGATATCCTGCCAGGTATTGCCCGCCTCAAGAGAACCGCCCAGATAAGTGGGCATGAGGTTAAAATCCCCGATGCGCCGCATGTAGATCAATTGCAGCAGACCAAGCTGCTGACCGCTTAATTCGTTAACCTGATAGCCCGAGAGCCTGAACAGCCCTCCAAGCTGGAACCAGTTCTGGACTGGTGCATCATTGTCTGGTGTTGCATGGAATCTTGCCCCTGCCATCAGGGTATTGCGATCCCAGGTAAATGCCGATCCTCCACTAAACAGAATCTGATCAAAATCAGTGTCAGCGCCGAGAGCTTCATCGGACCAGATGTATTTCAGGGTCCCGATATAACCTTCATGGGGGAAATTTAAATTATCCAATTTGTCAACGGACAGTTGCGCATAAAGTTCACCGCTATTGTAGTTATCCTCCGGCAGAGTCGGTGCTCCAATACGGATTTCCAGTTCACCGGAGTAGCGTCTGTAGCCGAGGCGTGCCTCCCCCCATGTGCCGAATTCCCTGCCGGCGCTAATGTCGATACCGTAACTGCTGACCCGGTATTCAGCTATGAGATCGGCGTCTGGCGTATAGACACTATAGTTTCCATTTCCATAAAAGAGGCGGGGGTGAATGAAGTATCGGGAGTTATCATCAAGAGGCTGAAAGATTTCTGTGGAGATGCCAGGATTCTCGCCTATTTGCAGCCCGGTACGCCATTCGCCGTTCAGCCGGTTTTTTTCCGTGCGCGTATAGGCGGCACCGAGATTATAACTGTTTTCCCCATTAAAATTATCGCTAAGTTGAAGGCCGAGCTGCAGGTAGTTCGGCCCCCAGGAACGTTCCTGGGGATGTATGAGGAGACCTTTCCTGCCGTCTTCCTCAACCACCTCATATGTCACAGTCTGAAACAACTCGAGGCCGTATATTCTGCCAATGTCATGCTCAAGGGCCTGCACATCCAGGGGTTCACCCATCTTCACATGCAGTCTTGCCCTAATGAGCTCATCTGAAACCCGTGACTGATTGTTCAGTTTGACAAATTCGATAACCGGTAAAGTTGTTTTCCGTTCAGGTTGAGCGAGGACAAGGTTTGCATAATCAGCCTGTGAAATGGCAAGTCCGGCAAGCTGCTCACGGTGCTGCTCGGCAGCAGCCTTGCCCTCGGGAATAGCTTTTCCCGATTCATTAAAATCAGAGGAAGAGACATCTCCAAGATCCGGTACAATGAGGATGTCCTTGCCGGAAAGTGTCGCAATCTGCGCCTCTGTGTTGCGCCTGGTGAGGATGCCGGTAAGCTGGCCGGTGATGCTGAGCGCTGAAGTCAGCTCTTCCCTTTTTTTAAGGGGGGTGCTGATGTCAACAGCAATAACAATATCAGCGCCCATGTCCCGCGCCACATCGATCGGCAGGTTGTTGCTGACGCCACCGTCGACCAGGAGGCGGCCGTCCATTTCGACGGGTGCGAATATGCTCGGGACGGACATGCTGGCCCGCATGGATTTTGCAAGGTCCCCGGAACCGAGCACCACCGCTTCACCGGTGGTAATATCGGTTGTCACGGCACGAAAAGGTATATTGAGCTGATCAAAGTTTTTGATATCGCTTACCGGCAGAGTCAGTTCCTTAAAAATGAGATCAATTTTCTGGCCCTGCAGAAACCCTGTCGGCAGCTTGATTTTTCCATCATCGCCAATACCGGGTTTATGCTTGATGAGATACAAATCATCATCGCGTTTGCGGCGGAATGAACGGTCTTCCCGGGGAATGTTGTCATTGAATGCATCTTTCCAGTCAATTTTGGCCAGAGCCTCTTCGATCTCTGCTGGGCTCATGCCGGAAGCATACAAGCCTCCAACTATTGAGCCCATGCTGGTGCCGACAATGCAGTCAATGGGGATGTGCATTTCTTCAAGCACTTTGAGCACCCCGATATGGGCAGCGCCACGCGCGCCGCCGCCGCTCAGGACCAGGCCGATTTTCGATCGTCCTGCCGGATGAATAGCAAGATTCTCAGCTTTTTTTTCAGCAGAAGTGGCATCACCGGCAGAAAAAAGAATCCATGCAATGAAGAATATGATTGACTGCGAAAATGTTTTCATCGTGGAAATTCTTGTCATCATCAGGGTTCAATCTATTCTGGTGTTGCATTAATTTTGATAACTGCCTCAAATGCTGAAGGCATTTGGCTGGAAAACTGACCAAACCATTTATTATAAATCGGCAGTATTTGTTTTGTTCTATAAAGATGAGAGATTACACGATCTGCAACAAGACGGAAGTCTGCATCGTTTCTCCTTACCGCCAACGCAAAAGGTTCATAAGAGATTAAGTTTGGAAGAATTGAGAATTTTTCCGGATGGCCTAATTTTAAGGCCAGGCCGATAAGAACAACCTGATCAGCAGAAATGGCATCGATTTCTCCTTTTTCCAAGGCGTTAATTCCATCGGACGATGTTTTAACAAGGATTATTTCAGCCTTTATTTCCGGATCATCAAACAGTTCTTTTAATGCCGTATATGTGGTTGTGCCCTCCACAACTCCAATTTTTTTACCATTAAAATTATTCATGATGTCCGTACCTTTTAATGTCATGAATGAAGCACCGGTAACGAATGTAAGTTGGGTGAAATCAACAAGTTCACCACGGGACAGTGTTTTAGTAGTTGCACCGCACAGTATATCTATCCTGTTATCAGACAATGCTTGAAATCGCTCTTCTGCGGTGACAGGAACATATTCAATTGTAATGTTCTTGCCGATTTTATCCTCAACTCCTGCTACAATTTGTTGACAGAGATCAATTGAATAACCTTCTGGGGTTCCATTTTTATTTAAAGAAGACATTGGTGGTTGATACTGGCGATAACCAATTTTGATTTTTCCAGATTTTTGAACCTGTAGAAGTGTTCCTGTTAATTCCTGGGCTGACAGGGGGGTTGCTATAAATGCGATTAGTAGAAGGGCGGCCAGTATGGATCTCATGGATTGTTTCTCCTTTTGGGGCTTTGATTAAATTTAATGCCAAGTTGTTTAATATTTCAGGAACATTAATAACAGTTAATAACTCTTAATAACTCTCTGGTTCTACTGTCAATATAAATGGCAATTTACGTAGTTATGCCACAATGCTTCATTGTTGGCAACAGGGATAAAAACCATCCATTGTTGATAATGTTTTCGAGAAAGTTGCCAGTTTTTCATGTGACCGTAAAGCCCTGGCTTAAAATGTTTACTTCTGCTGCTTTATGACTCAAGTACAGTTTTTTTTTGATTAATAAATTAATTTGTGTCCAGATGTTTTAAAAACTTTTGTTGGACATTAACGCAATGTGACAGAAAACAATACCGATCATTCATAAATGAAGTAATTATATATGCAGGATTATTTGCCAGAGAAGCTATTCCAGAGGGATTTCGGTTGGATTATTTACGTTTTCACTGTAAATTCTTCTTTAGTGTCAATGTGATATTATTTCCAAAGGAGGGTTTTCATGGCTGCATGTGATATAGGGCTCATCGGTCTGGCTGTGATGGGGCAGAACCTTGTTCTCAACATGGCAGACCATGGCTTCCGGGTAGCTGCCTACAACCGGACCACCAGCAAGGTTGATGACTTTCTTGCCGGTCCTGGACAGGGAAAATCAGTCATCGGCTGTCACAGCCTGGAGGAATTCGTCCAAAGCCTCAAGAAACCCCGTGTTGCCATGCTCATGGTGAAAGCCGGGGGGCCGGTTAAGGAGACAGTGAGGCAGCTTTTGCCACTCCTGGACCCCGGGGACATCATCATAGATGGCGGCAATTCATACTTTCTTGACACCGAACAGCAGATTAAAGAGCTTGAACCCTTGGGAATACTCTATATGGGCACAGGTGTATCCGGTGGCGAGGAGGGTGCCAGGCATGGACCGAGTATCATGCCTGGAGGTGCTGAAGAAGCATGGGTCCATGTCAAGCCCATATTCCAGGCTATTGCCGCCAAGGTTGGACCAAACAACGATATCCCCTGTTGTGAGTGGGTCGGCTCCGGTGGTGCCGGCCATTATGTCAAAATGGTGCATAACGGTATTGAATATGGCGATATGCAGCTTATCTGCGAGGCATACAGCCTTTTAAAAGATGGACTGAGGCTGGACAACGATGAATTGTATGATGTCTTTGCCGAATGGAACAGGGGAGAGCTTGACAGTTACCTGATTGAAATTACCCGGGATATTTTTTCGGTGACAGATAGCATAACAGGAAAAGCACTTGTTGATATGGTTCTTGACAGGGCGGGCCAGAAGGGAACCGGGAAATGGACCAGTCAGCTTGCCCTGGATCTTGGCGTGCCGACCACCCTCATTTCCGAAGCTGTTTTTGCCAGAACTTTGTCAGCAATGAAGGAAAAGAGAAAAAGGGCAAGCAAGGTGCTTGCAGGACCGGAGGGAGCTATTGAAAAATTCCGCTCATCTGTCAACAGGAATGAGTTTGTCGGCCAGGTTCGAAAGGCTTTGTTTGCCTCCAAGGTTTGCAGCTACGCCCAGGGGTTTTTTCAACTTCAGGCAGCAGCTTCTGAATACGGATGGGATTTGAATTACGGCGAGATTGCCATGCTCTGGCGCGGTGGCTGCATCATCCGGGCAGCGTTTCTCGAGGATATTAAGCGAGCTTATGAACGCGACCCGGAACTGGAAAACCTGCTGCTCGATAAATATTTCACAGAGTCGGTCGTTGCCAACCAGAAAGCCTGGCGCCAGATAGTCTGCACAGCAACACAACTGGGTATTCCGATACCGGCAATGAGTGCAGCCTTGAACTATTATGATGGATATCGTAGTGAGCGCCTTCCCCATAATCTCCTGCAGGCGCAAAGAGACTATTTCGGGTCCCATACCTATGAGAGGATTGATATGGATGGGGTTTTTCATACTGATTGGCAGAAGTTGAAGAGATGAGGAAGTGTCTAAAGTTGGAAGTGAGCTAAAGTTGGAAGTGAGCTAAAGTTGGAAGTGAGCTAAAGTTGGAAGTGAGCTAAAGTTAGAAGTGAGCTAAAGTTGGAAGTGGCTAAAGTTGGAAGTGAGCTAAAGTT
>JAAXQI010000206.1 GCA_012974315.1 Desulfobacterales bacterium
CCAAGTAAGTGCGCCCTGCCGGGCGCACAAAAAAAAGGGACTCAGCAAAACTGCTGAATCCCTGTGTCACTTTGTGGCGGGGCCGACGAGACTCGAACTCGCGACCTCCGGCGTGACAGGCCGGCGTTCTAACCAACTGAACTACGACCCCGCAATATCATTTTGATGGTGGGCGGAACAGGGCTTGAACCTGTGACCCTCGGCTTGTAAGGCCGATGCTCTCCCAACTGAGCTACCCGCCCCCCCATAAATGGAAGCGTTTTAATACCAGCTATACCTTGATTTAGTCAAGTAAAAAACTCTATATAAAAACCTTTATTCCTCAGTGGGGCACATTATGAACAGATGATGATATGTCAGCGCTGACAGACTCAATGGGCACTTCCGTAAAAAGCTCAACTCCATCCTTCAGCACCAATGCTTTCTGCAGTACTTCATCCATGTGTTCAACAAGCTCAATCTTCAGCAATTTTCGTACCCGCATCGGTACATCTTCCAGATTGCGTTCATTTTCCTTTGGTACCAATACATGCTTGATATTCCCACGCCTGGCCGCAAGCAATTTTTCTGTCAAACCACCAATGGGCAGCACCCTGCCCCGCAAGGTAATTTCACCGGTCATGGCAATATCTCTTCTGACAGGAATTTTCAAAAGTGCAGACACCATCGAGGTTGCCATGGTGATACCGGCAGATGGCCCATCCTTGGGAATGGCTCCTTCAGGAACATGAACATGGATATCAAGCTGCTGGTAAAAATCAGGCAGCAAGCCCAGACGCAAAGCCCTGGAACGCACATAACTTAAGGCTGCCTGGGCAGACTCCTGCATGACATCTCCAAGTTTACCCGTAATAGTAAGCTTACCTTTTCCTGGCATCAGGATCGTTTCTATCTGAAGCAATTCCCCGCCAACCTCAGTCCAGGCCAATCCTGTTGACAGGCCAACCTCATCCTTTTCTTCGGCCAAACCAAAGCGGAATTTTGGAATACCAAGATACTTGAGGATAGATTTTGCAGTAACCTTGTATTTCTTGTCGGGTTCACTTTTTTTGAGTCTTTCTCTGGCAACCTTGCGACAAACAGAGGCAATAGTGCGTTCAAGATTACGGACGCCTGCCTCTCTGGTATAACGTCGGGTAATTTCCTGAATACTACTCTCATTAAAAGTAATATCTTCAGGTTTAAAGCCGTTTGCCTCGAGCTGTTTCGGGATAAGGAATCCCTGGGCAATTTTAAGCTTCTCCTCTTCTGTATAACCGTTCAGTATAATGATCTCCATACGGTCCTGTAATGGGGCAGGAATTGCATGCAGGTTGTTAGCTGTAGTCACAAAAAAGATATTAGACAGATCATAGTCCAGATCAAGATAATGATCATTGAATGAGTGGTTCTGTTCAGGATCAAGTACTTCCAGAAGCGCAGATGCCGGGTCTCCCCGAAAATCCATGCTCATTTTATCTACCTCGTCAAGGCAAAACAGGGGATTAATCACCTTGGCTTTCTGCATCGACTGGAGAATCTTTCCCGGCAGAGCCCCAATATAAGTTCTCCGATGTCCTCTAATCTCGGCCTCATCCCGAATGCCTCCCAATGAGAGACGAACATATTTTCGATCCATAGCCCTGGCAACTGATTTACACAGAGATGTTTTACCAACACCTGGAGGCCCGACAAGACAGAGAATCGGTCCTTTAATCTTTTTGACCTGGGACTGGACAGCAAGATATTCAATAATTCTTTCTTTCGGTTTTTTCAGGCCATAATGATCCGCCTCAAGAATTGCTTCAGCTTCATTAATGTCAATTTTTGACTTTGTTTTCTCATACCAGGGTAGGCTGAGAATAGTGTCAATATAATTTCTTACGACTGTTGCTTCAGCTGACATGGGCTGCATGAATTTCAACTTTTTGAACTCCTGCGAGACTTTGGTTGAAACATGTTTAGGCAGCTTCTTCTTTTGTATAGCTTTTTCAAGTTCAGCAAGACCACTGCTATCTTCATCACCACCCATTTCCTGCTGGATTACGCGCATCTGTTCGTTGAGATAATAGTCCTTCTGGGTTTTTTCCATCTTTTTCTTAACCCGGGTACGGATGGAATATTCAAGATTCGCAATCTCAATTTCACGCTGTATGAATTCCAGAGCTATTTTCAAACGATCCAACACAGAAAAAACCTCTAAAATTTCCTGTTTCTCTTCTGCCTCCAATGGCAAATGTGAAACTGATACATCAACGAACCTGGACGGATCTGTGATTGATCCGAGTGAGTTCAACACCTCTTTCGGGATTTTTTTATTTATTTTTATATATTCTTCAAAAGCTGTGCGAATCTCACGCATATAGGCAATTACCTCAGGGCCTTCATCATCAAATTCTGGAGTTTCATCAATTTCAGCAGCCACAAAGTTGGATAGGGAATGAAAAGAGACGATTTTCCCCCTTCTTTTGCCTTCAACAAGGGCCTTGATGGTGCCGTCAGGCAAACGTAATAATTGCATGACTACTGCAATAGTCCCGACAGAATGAAGCATTTCTGGTTTTGGATCATCCTCATTGGCATCCTTCTGGGTCACCAGAAAAATCTCTGTCTTTTGGGACATTGCACTTTCGAGTGCCTTTATGGACTTCTGCCGTCCAACCACAAGAGGTGCTACCATATGCGGGAAAACTACGATATCCCGTAACGGCATCAACGGATATGTTCTGTTCTCATTATTTACAATAACCTGCTCACTGATGACACACTCACGTGCATCAGGCTGGGATGGGAGTTCATACATTACATCCAGCATGGCAGTTTCCATCACTGAACGCAGGCCTCTGGCACCAGCCTTCCTCTTCAAAGCTTCCTTGGCAATTGCCCTCATGGCCCCTTCCGTAAAACGTAAGCGGATATTGTCAAACTCAAAGAGCTTTTCATACTGTTTGGTCAAGGCATTTTTGGGCTCACGTAAAATGCGGACAAGGTCATCTTCACTCAGTTCATCCATGGTGGCAATCACGGGCAACCTGCCCATCAACTCTGGAATCAGACCGAAATGCAATAAATCTTCAGACCGCACCAGGGAGAGATAATCACTCACCTTCTTATGGGCAGTACTGACTACCTTGGCCCCAAATCCCATGGACTTTGTTCCGGTTCTCTTTTTTATCACCCTATCAAGTCCAACAAAGGCACCACCACAAATAAACAAAATGTTACTGGTATCAATTTTAACCAGTTCCTGTTGCGGGTGCTTACGTCCACCTTTCGGCGGCACACTTGCTATTGTCCCTTCAATTATCTTGAGTAGAGCCTGTTGTACACCCTCTCCCGAAACATCTCTGGTAATTGAAGGACTATCAGTCTTCCGTGCTATTTTATCAATCTCATCAATATAGATTATTCCCCGGCTCGCCTTTTTTACATCATAATCAGCAGCCTGAAGAAGGCTGACCAGGATATTTTCGACATCTTCCCCAACATAGCCCGCTTCTGTAAGGGTAGTCGCATCGGCCATAGTGAAGGGAACATTAAGAATCTTGGCCAGGGTCTGGGCAATTAAAGTTTTTCCAGTGCCAGTGGGACCGATCAGAATGATATTGCTTTTCTGAAGTTCGACCTGATTTTCATCACCAAGGCTTAAAGCATCAATACGCTTATAGTGATTGTGAACTGCAACAGAGAGCACCCGCTTGGCGTACTCCTGTCCTATAACATAATCATCAAGATGCTTATTTATTTCAATCGGTTTTAAATTAGCGGGCTTCTCATGAACAACACTTTCTTGCCCACCTGTTCCTTCTAAAACGATCTCATTGCATAATTCTATACATTCATCACAGATATATACCGCAGGTCCTGCAATAAGCTTGACAACATCCTCCTGACTTTTGCCACAAAAAGAACAGTAACAGGTTGTGTCTTCATTATCGCTGTGCTTCTTTGTCACTATTTTGTCTCCTCATCTGGATTGGGCCGTTTATTAAGAACCTTGTCTATTATACCATATTTTTTTGCTTCTTCAGAGCTCATAAAATAATCACGATCTGTATCTTTCTTAATTTTTCGAACATTCTGCCCAGTATGAAAAGCAAGTATTTTGTTTAAATCATTACGCATTCTAAGAATTTCCTGGGCATGGATATCAATATCTGTCGCCTGCCCCTGAAAACCTCCCATCGGTTGATGAATAAGTACCCTTGAGTTAGGCAGTGCATAACGTTTACCTTTGGCGCCGGCAGCAAGCAAAAGAGCACCCATACTGGCAGCCTGTCCCATGCAGAGTGTCACAATATCACAGCGCACATACTGCATTGTATCATAGATAGCCATTCCGGCGGTAACACCACCCCCCGGGGAATTCACATAAAAGGTAATATCCTTATCAGGGTCTTCGGCTTCAAGAAATAACAACTGGGCAATAATCAGGCTTGCAATCTCGTCGTTAACCGACGTACCCAGAAAAATTATCCGCTCCTTTAAAAGTCGTGAAAATATGTCATAGGCCCTCTCACCACGAGGGCTCTGCTCAACTACCATGGGAACAAGGTTCATTCCTATTCTCCTGATTTTTCTTGATTTTCAGTGTTATCCTCAGTCTTAACAACTTTGGACCCAGAAGTTTGTTTTTCTTCTTCAGTTGCCATCGGAATAAACGTTGACTCCTGAACGAGAAAATTCAGAATTTTCTCGTTCAAAATCTCGCCTATAAATGGCAGCATGTCATCCCGGTTTTTAAAGTAACCCTGCACCTCAGGGACTGTCATATTATATTGTTTTGCAATTCTGGCAAAACCGTTATTCATATCCTCTTCTACAACTTTAATGTCTTCTACTTCTGCTATCTTTTTCAGGACAAAATCACCCCTTACCCTTTTTTCTGCAGTCTCACGGTAGCGCTCTTCAGCTTCAGCACGATTGATGCCAGCGGATTCAAGGGTCAAACCACCTCGTTTAAGGCTTTCCTCTGTTTGCTTAATGTAGTCATTAATTTCATACTGGACAAGACGGGACGGGACTTCAAACTCATTTGCCTCAACCAGTTTCTGCATGATTCTATCTAAAAGGTCCCCCGCAAGAGCCTTATCTTTTTCTGCAAGGATCTTTTCACTAACATGAGTCCGTAATGCATCAAAGGTAACAAACTCATCTCCCATATCCTTGGCAAATTCATCGTCCAAATCAGGCAGCACCCGTTCCTTAATGTCTTTTACATTAATTTTAAATTCTACTTTCTTGCCTGCCATTACAGGATTTGGGGAATCAGCATCAAAATCAACCTCAAGAGATGATTCCTCACCTTTTTTCATGCCAACAAGCTTATTTTCGAATTCCTCACCATGTCGCCCGGTCCCAATATCTATATTAACATTCTCCCCGTGCACTTGTTCCAACTTCTCCCCGTTATGAAAACCATCAAAATCAACTATGGCAATATCATTCACCTGGGCTGCACGGTCTTCTACACTTCGCAAAGGTGCAGTTTCTTTGCGCATCCGTTCAATTTCACTATCGATTTCCTCATCACTGACAGCGATTTCTTCTTTCTCAATTTCTAACCCATTATACTGTTTCAATTCAAATTGAGGACGGGTATCAACTTCAGCTTCATAGGAGAAACTTCCATCTTCCTCAAAAACCGGGGATTTAATTTCCGGATGGGCCACCACGTCGAGCTTTTCTTTTTCAACGGCATCAAAATAAGTCTCCTGGACCAATTTTTCGGCAACCTCGGCTCTTACCTGCTGTCCATAAGTTGACTCAAGAATATGACGGGGCACTTTACCGCGCCTGAAACCCTTTACCTTTGCTTCATTTTTGACCTTTTGAAATCCAGCATCAAGCTCTTTGCTCACTTCCTCTTTGGGAAGTACGATTTTCAATTTTTTGGTCAGACCTCCAACCTCGTTGATAGTGATCTGCATTAATTTCCTTCCTTTTATTTTACAAAATTAATAATTAATGTTTTTAAAATATCCTATAATAGTTAAAAAATCAGATGTTTAAGACTACAATATTCTGGTGCGAGAGGGGGGAGTTGAACCCCCATGCACGTAAGTGCGTTGGATCCTAAGTCCAGTGCGTCTACCAGTTTCGCCACTCTCGCTTTAACCTCTAATTAATAATCAATATAGTACACTCAGTCAAGGTCGAGACAGCTTTATTGCCAGACTTTCAACATGTTTTATCCAGACAATACTATTCGTTTTCAGACGATACAAAAATTTCTTATAGAAAATTTCTTGGCAGAACCATCGCTGGTAGCAATATTTAATCACCAACCCGGATAACTGATTGGCGCGCATGCTTCACTTTACTGCGCCGTTTTTTGGACTCTATTCTTTTTTTAACAGAACCAAGGGTTGGCTTTGTTCTACGACGGGGTTTTGTTTCCCAGGTTGACTTTACAATCAGATGCAACAACCTATCCAACGCATCTTTACGATTTAAATCCTGTGAGCGAAAGCGATTTGCACTGATAATCAAAACACCCTTGGTATTTATGCGGTTCTTAGCAAGTTTTGTAAGCCGGCTCCGCACGTGATCTGGCAAGCTGGTGGAATGAGCTAGGTCAAAACGTAGTTGAACAGCCGTGGCGGCCTTGTTGACATGCTGGCCACCCGGCCCGGGAGATCGTATAAACTTGAATTCTATTTCTCTTTCGTCAAGTTGTATTGCATCAGTAACTTGTAACATTTTTCCGAATGGGAAATAACTAGGTTAATCCGTATTTCTCTTTTAAATTGTGCTGGACATGCTCGGGAACAAGACCGGTCACATCCCCACCATGCTGTGCAGCATCCTTAATAATGCTGGAACTGATATATATCCAGCGAAAACCAGTCATGAGAAAAACTGTCTCCACATGACGTTGCAGTCTTCTGTTCATAAGTGCCAGCTGAAATTCATACTCAAAATCAGAGACAGCTCTCAGTCCCCTGACTATTGATTTAGCCCCTTTATTAAAAGCATACTCCACCAAAAGCCCTGAGACCGCTTCAATTTCTACTTTTTTATCAGTTCCTTTAAAACATTGCTCTATCATCTGCAGCCGCTCTTCCAAAGTGAAAAGTGGAGTTTTGCTCGGATGTCTGGCTACCGCAACAACTACTTTATCAAACAGTTCAAGCGCGCGATTTATTATATCCAGATGCCCCATGGTTATAGGGTCAAAAGTTCCCGGGTAGACAACCACTCTTTCATTAATCTCAGTCATATAATTTCCTCTGACTCAATGAATTTATTCTCTGGTCGGGTTCGACGATAGAACCAGAAACCGGTTTCTCCATAGCTTCGCTGGTCAACAAGCATTAACTCAGTGACATTCGGCTCAAATTCTGAAAGTGCATTTTCTTCAACAACAACTAATACATCGGGAGATAGCAGATTTATTTTTTCTATCTCATGGAGAATAGTTGCGGTCAGCCCTTTCCTGTACGGTGGATCAATAAATATAATGGAAAATCTCAGTTTGGGCAGTAGTTTTTCCAAAAAATAAAGGCCTTTCGACAAATCCCGTTTCAAAACGAGTGCTCTGTCAGAAAAGCCACATAACTGAATATTTTTCCCAACGAGTTGGAGAGCATGAAGATTATTATCTACAAAAACTGCCTGCTGGGCAGATCTGCTAAGTGCCTCAAGACCCAGGGCACCTGTGCCGGCAAAAAGGTCAAGCACAGTAGCACCTTTAACCTCCTGTCCGATGATACTAAAAAGAGCCTCCCGGGCCCTTTCTGCAGTCGGGCGAATGGGTTGGGCAGAATATTTTACAGTATTATTTAAAGGTGTCTGCAAGCGCCTTCCTCTTGCTGTACCCCCTATTATCCTCAATTACAAATAATCCCTCGTTACTATTTCAGCGATCTGCACCGCATTCAAGGCTGCACCCTTGAGAATGTTATCAGCTACAACCCAGAGATTTATGCCGTTGGCAATAGATTCATCTTCCCGGATCCTGCCAACCAGTGTTTCAAACTTTCCTGCACAATCCAGAGCCAATGGATAAATAGACAGACTTGGCTCATCAACAACCTTAACCCCGGGAGCTTTAGAGAGAAGCTCTTTAACTTCTGCAGCTGAAATTTTATGTTCCGTTTCTATATTTACTGATTCTGAATGGCCATAAACCACCGGAACCCTAACAGCCGTGGCAGTTACACCTATGGATGAATCTTCAAATATTTTACGGGTCTCATTCACCATTTTCATTTCTTCCTTGGTATAGCCATTATCAAGGAATGAGTCGATATGGGGCAGGCAATTAAATGCAATCTGGTGGGGATAAACCTCATTCTGCAAAGGAATTCCGGCAGCATATGCCTTTACCTGCGCCTCCAGTTCGGCAATGGCCTTTGCTCCGGTACCTGAAACTGCCTGGTAGGTTGAGACGACTATTCGCTTGATCCCAGCTCTATCATATATTGGCTTTAACGCCACCATCATCTGGATGGTGGAACAGTTGGGATTAGCAATAATTCCTCTGTTCGTATATCGGGCAATAGCATAAGGATTCACTTCCGGCACAACCAGAGGAATATCATCATCCATACGGTAAGCGCTTGAATTGTCAATAACGACAGCTCCCGCTGCTGCTGCAGCCGGTCCAAAGTCAAGAGAGCGCTGGGCACCGGCAGAAAAGAGTGCAACGTCAATGCCTTCAAAAGCATCTTTTGACAACAGGCCGACCTCTATCTCCCCATCATTGAATTTCAATTTCTTGCCCACAGAACGTTCAGATGCCAACAGCCGCAGTTCATTAACAGGGAAGTTGCGCCTCTCCAAAACACTAAGCATTGCGCCACCGACAGCACCAGTGGATCCTGCAATCGCTACATTATATTTTCTGTTCTCATTACTCATGAATTAACTCAAAAATCGAATTTCTTAATCTTCAATCTTCAATGAAAATTATATCGCCCCTGCAACCAGATCCCCAACTTCTTTGGTTCCATATCCCATTTTACCGGCAGACATACTTTCCAGTTTCTCAGCAACAACAAGACGAATAGCGTCTTCAATTGCCTGGGCAGCTTCTGTCTCGCCAAGATGGTCCATCATCATCTGGGCTGCACCAATGGCAGCCAGAGGATTTATTACATTCTGGCCGGTATATTTCGGAGCGGAACCTCCGATGGGTTCAAACATGCTTACTCCCTCGGGATTAATATTACCGCCTGCCGCAATACCCATGCCCCCCTGGATCATGGCGCCCAAGTCCGTAATTATATCACCGAACATATTGTCTGTTACAATCACATCAAACCATTCCGGGTTTTTAACCATCCACATGCACGTTGCATCAACATGGGCATAGTCTGTTTTAATATCCGGATATTCTTTGGCAACCTCATAAAAGGCCCTCTCCCAAAGATCAAAAGCAAAGGTAAGCACATTTGTTTTGCCACAGAGAGTCACCTGTTTTCTTTTATTTCGTTTACGGGCATATTCAAAGGCATATCGAATACAGCGCTCAACCCCTTTCCTGGTATTAATTGACTCCTGTATGGCAACTTCATCTGGAGTACCTTTTTTTAGAACTCCACCAGCACCAGCATAGAGTCCTTCCGTGTTTTCCCGAACCACGACAAAATCAATTTCCTCGGGCCCTTTGTTCTTAATAGGAGTTTCTACATTGGGATACAATATAACAGGACGCAAGTTGATATACTGATCCAGGGCAAAACGGAGACTTAAAAGAATACCTTTCTCAAGAATACCTGGTTTTACATCAGGGTGACCAATTGCCCCAAGGAAAATAGCATCATGCTTGCTTAATTCTTCAACAGCATTATCAGGCAGAACCTCACCGGTACGGATATAGCGGTCTCCACCATAGTCAAAGTCCGTCAATTCCAGATTGAAATTAAATTTATTTGCCGCTACCTTAAGGACCTTTAATCCCTCGGCAACCACCTCTGGACCGGTACCGTCACCACCCATAACTGC
>JAAXQI010000113.1 GCA_012974315.1 Desulfobacterales bacterium
CCCTGTGCCCTGAGCCTTGTGCCTCGTGCCTAAACATTTTTTATTGGTATCATTTTCCAGATTTTATTTGCATCAAATCTCATATGGTATATATTGGCTCTTTTGAAAAATGAATGGGGCTTCATTTCGAAGTTTTTGTATAAAGCATTGTATTTTAGTCAGTTAGGATAGTTGTTAACCAAAAGAAGAATCAAAGAAAAAGGAGCTGCACATGAACATCTTGGTATTCGGACCCAATGGAAGCGGCAAGGGCACCCAGGGAGCCATTGTCCAGAAGAAATATAATACGGCCCATATCGAATCCGGTGCTATTTTCAGGAAGAATATCGTTGGTGGCACAGAACTTGGCAAAGCGGCCAAAGAGTATATTGACCGGGGCGATCTGGTGCCGGATGATATCACCATCCCCATGATCCTTGACAGACTCAAAGAGGATGATTGCAAGGATGGCTGGATTCTGGACGGTTTTCCACGTAACAAGGTCCAGGGAGAAACCCTTGACAAGGCTTTGAGGGAAGCCGGAATGAAGCTGGATTACGTCGTCGAGATCGTTTTGGACAGGGATGTTGCCAAGCTGCGTATTACTGGCCGCAGGCTCTGTGTCAATGACAATAACCACCCGAATCATATTGCCTTTGATGCCATTAAGCCGGTGGAAAAAGATGGCAAGATGGTTTGCCGGGTATGTGGCGGCGATCTGAATACCAGGGCAGATGACCAGGATGATGGCGCCATCGATAAACGGCATAATATCTATTATGATGACACGGTAGGAACCATGGCTGCGGTTAATTACTTCAAGAGTGTTGAAGGTCCCAAGGTGATTTCCGTTGATGGTAACCCTTCGATTACAGAGGTGTCGGAAGCCATCATGGCTCAGCTGTAAAAAATAAATTTTATAACAATATATAGCGTGGCGGGCCTCATCAGGTCTGCCACGCTTTTTTTTTGCTGCCTGGTGTAGCAATCCCGATACTATGTTTTGTTTTCTTTCTTTTTTTGCTCCGCAGTAACTAATTTTTTGAAATGCCATGCTGCCTCAATCATTGAGTTAATATTCAAGAAAAGGGTATTTACTTCTAAAACTTGACGGTTTCCCTATTATATGGATATATTGGGAGATTGTTTTTCAGTCCAACTTTGCTGCCATCGATTTTGACTGAAATGTGAGTAACATATTGAATCAATTGCTGATTCAATATTTATATGAGGAGTGCAAAATATGCCTTTATTTGATTTTGTTTGCCGTTCCTGCGGCAAGGAATTCGAAGCACTGGTCATGGGAAGCAGTAAACCGAGTTGTCCTGACTGTAAAAGTGAGGACCTTGAAAAGCAGATGTCTGTTTTTGCCCATCGAAGTGGTGGTGATTCCTCCTCCTCCGGCGGTTCTGGCAGTGGGTCAGGATGTTCCAGTTGCTCCAGTTCCAGCTGTAGTACCTGTCATTAGATTGGTGCAGTCAGCTATTATCTGTCAGTTTAAAGAGAGAAATTATAAATAATCTTACAGGGATTTTTATTATGAGAAAGCATATTAAGATTGGTACCCGGGGCAGTCTCCTGGCCACAACCCAGTCTACCTGGGTAAAAAACCAGATAGAGGCCCAGCATCCAGGTGTGTCCGTGGAACTGGTTATAATAGTGACCAAAGGGGATAAAATCCTTGATGTGCCCTTAGCCAAGGTAGGTGGCAAGGGATTGTTCGTTAAGGAACTTGAGGAGGCGCTGCTTCGAAAGGATGTTGACCTGGCTGTGCACAGTATGAAAGATGTGCCCTCGGAACTGCCTGAAGAGTTGCATTTAGGGATTATCCCGCCCCGGGAAAATCCCCATGATGCTTTTATTGCAAAGGATTTTACATCAATTGCCGATCTGCCGGCGGGTGCAACGGTTGGTACCAGTAGCCTGAGGCGTCGGTCCCAACTTGCTGCCCTGCGTCCTGACCTTGAAATAGTTGATCTGCGTGGCAACCTTGATACCAGACTCCGCAAGCTTGATGAAGGACAGTTTCAGGCAATTATTCTTGCAGCCGCAGGGTTGAACCGCTTGGGTATGATTAACAGGGCAACAGCATATTTTTCTGCACAGGAAATGCTGCCCGCAGTCGGTCAGGGAGCCCTTGGCATCGAACTGCGCAAGGATGATGATGAACTGTTGGCCGGTCTTTCATTTCTTAACGATGAAAAGACAACCATTGCTGTTGCCGCAGAGCGGGCTTTCCTGACTCGGCTTGAAGGGGGATGCCAGGTGCCGATCGGCGCTTTCGCTGAGGTTGAAAACGGCGAGGTGGAACTGACGGGACTGGTTGCCTCAATTGATGGCAAGGTGGTGCTGAAGGAATCCATCAAGGGTTTAAGTGATGATGCGCATCAGCTTGGTACCGAACTGGCAAATAAGCTCCTTGATAAGGGCGCCAGGGAGATTCTGGCTGAGGTTTACGGACAGGAATGAATCAAAAATATAAAGAAAGAAATCACGACATGAGTAACCCGTTAACACAAACCAAGGTGAAAGAAAAACGTTCTGCCCCAATGGTATATCTCGTGGGGGCCGGGCCGGGTGACCCGGGCTTGATTACCATCAGGGGCAAGCAGTTACTTGAGAGAGCCGAGGTGATCATTTATGATTACCTGGCCAGCAGGAAACTTCTCAAGTATGTGCCCAGGGATGCAGAGTTCATTTATGCCGGAAAAAAGGGAGGCAGCAAGCACACCCACACCCAGGCGGAAATTAACCAGATGCTTATTGACAGGGCCTTATCCGGGAGGATGGTTGTCAGGCTGAAAGGTGGCGATCCTTTTATTTTTGGCAGGGGCGGAGAGGAAATTGAGGAGCTTGTTGCAGCAGGGATACCATTTGAGGTGGTGCCTGGAGTTACTTCAGCCACTGCTGCAGCCACATATGCCGGCATTCCTATCACCCACCGGCAATATACAGCTACGGTTGCCTTTGTAACGGGCCATGAAGATCCGACAAAAAAGGAAAGCAACGTTGCCTGGGACAAAATTTCCACAGGTGTTGGTACCATCGTGGTGTATATGGGCATAAAAAATCTTGCATCCATCACCGAGAAGGTCATCAAATACGGGCGGGATCCAAAGACGCCTGTTGCTGTGGTACGCTGGGCTTCCACCTCTGAGCAGCAGACAGTTGTAGGAACCCTGGAAAATATTGCCGAGGTAGTAATTAAAAATAACATAAAACCACCGTCCCTTGTCATTATCGGCGAAGTTGTCAATCTGAGGGATACCATTAACTGGTATGAAAAAAGGGTCCTGTTCAGCAAGCGGGTAGTTGTTACCCGGACAAGGGAGCAGGCGAGCGAGCTTGTGAATCTGCTTGAAAATTATGGGGCAGAATGCATTGAATATCCTACAATCTCGCTCGCGCCGGTTGATTCGTACGAGATTTTAGACCGGGCCCTTACAGAGATAGATACCTACCAATGGGTTTTATTCACCAGCATCAATGCTGTTGATTATTTCTTTAAACGTTTGTTTGAGTTGGGCATGGATGTTCGGGATCTCAAGGGGCCCAAGGTTGCTGCTGTCGGCAGAGTCACGGCAGAAGCATTGGCCAGCCGGGGCATCAGGGCTGACCTGTTGCCTGAGGAATTTACCGGGGATGGCCTGGCTGAAACGTTGATCAATGAAGGTGTCACGGGGTTGAACATTCTTATTCCCAGGGCCTTAAAGGCGCGGGAAACATTGCCTGAGAAATTAAGCCGGGTCGGCGCTGAAGTAACGGTGGCCCCTGTGTATCAGAATGTTCTGCCCAAGAGCAGTGCCGGTGAGCACCTGAAAGATGATCTGCGCCAGGCTCTGGAAGAAAAGAGTGTAGACATGGTGACATTTACAAGCTCATCCACTGTGAAGAATTTTGTGACACTCCTGGATACAAGTGGGCCGGATGAACTCCAGAGGCTCATGTCAGGTGTTGCAGTCGCGGCTATTGGGCCGATAACAGCAAAAACTGCAGAGAGCCATGGGTTGAAGGTGGATGTTCAACCTGTAGAGTATACAATACCTGGCCTGGTCGAAAGCATTGTGACGCATTTTACTGCATAGCTTGCGGTTGAAGAGTTGATGGTTTGCAAATTACGCTGAAGGCGCTGCTATGCCGGCAGTATACCCAAAGTTATTATTGTGTAAATGATTACAGAATCAAACAAGCCAAATGAAGCAGGCCTCCCTGCTGCCTATCAGACATTATCCCTTTTTGAAAAGTCACTCGTTCAGCTTGCTTCCATAATTTATGAACCGGTAAACCGGACTATTTTTGCAAATTGTCTTCGTAGGGCCAGGATAATAAGTCCCCAAGGAGAATGGCTGACTTCATCCACCTTAAGTCCTTATATTCTAAAGCTTCAGGATCTTGGACTGCTGGACAAAGATTGCCGTTGTCCCGATGAAATAATTGAACTGCTGAGTAGAGAAGCTGTTTTCGCAGGTAATTATAGGGATATGGCCGGAGCTGTCCAGGGAGATATTCCTTTTTCGCAATACCAGTCAAAATGGCCGCAGCGGTGTTGGCGGGTCATGCGTGAGTATAGAATCGGGTTATATACCAATGAAATGGTGCTTCTTGAAAACATGCATCTTCTTCTTGATAAACAGTGCGAAGATGAGGTCGTCAGGTTTTTTCCTGCTGTGCGATTCTGCAACAATCCCTTTGATCCTGACTGGTTGAAGGCTCAAGCACCCTCATTGCAGTATTATATACTCAGTCAGATGATGAACTATTCCCTCCATTATCTCTCTTTTCTTGAAAAACCGTTTGAATACCTGAGAAGCGAAGAAACACTCCAGTCAATTCCATCTGAAGAGCGGTTGCCTTTTCATCGTCTACTTGCGAGCTTTCTTCTGTGGCAGGGAAATTTGCACGAAGTGACAAATCTTATCCAGGACAATCCTGAATCTTTTGTTGCCAGTGGCATGGCTGGATGTATTGATTTCATGCTTGGCAACAATGAACAGGCTCTCCAGTTGTTTGAAAGAGACTTGCAGCAGTTGAAGAAAATTGCCGGCCGGAGAAGAATGTTTTTTCCTAATATTGCCGGGCTGTTATTTGTCCTGGCATTGTTAAAAAAAGGAGATGCCGGCTGTTTCAACAAGATAAGAAAATTTATTGATACAGTCCGGACGCAACAGTCAGGCAATATGCTCTTGGGCGCCTATGAGATGCTGGAACATTTTTTGTTAGACCAGGAAAATGGAACGGTTGATCTTCAGCCGGTTTTTTCTGTTCTGACATCCAACAGCATTACTGTTTTATTTGGAACCTTAGTACGTTTCTGGTTGAGCGGCGGACTGCCTGAATTGGATGATGGTACTGAAGCACATGATGCTTTAAGGCTTCTGTGCCTCAGAGCTCATGAAAATGGCTTCCAGTGGATTGCCATGGTATTTGCTGAATTAATCGGCAGAGATGAACAGAACCAGAAGTTGTTGGATATGGCAGAAGGTATCCGCAAAAAGACACAGATAGTATCTGTTGCTGATGCTGTTCTTTTAGAGGAACCCTGGAAGAGAAGGTTAAAGGCACTTCTCAGTATCACGGCCCATTCTGAAACTCCTGCACAAAAGACTATGAGTAATTGCCGGATGATATGGCTGGTTGATTATCATGGAGGAACAATTACCATTACTGCACGGGAACAAAGGGTAAGCCTGGATAAGTGGAGCAAGGGCAGACCAATAGCGCTTTCCAGACTTTTTTCGGGTCTTAAACTGGATTTCATGACAGATTTTGACCGAAGGATCTGCAAAACCTTAGAACGAAAACAGAACAATCAAAACGTTACGTACCGTTTTGATCTTAAGCAGACCTTACCGGCGATGGTGGGTCACCCATTGCTCTTTCTCGAGGAATCACCCGATAGTTCTGTTGAGTTCGTCAGGGGGGAACCGGAGTTGTTGGTGGAAAAGCTTGGGAATAGTTTGCATGTCAATATTTTAACGGATTTTTTTGAAGAATCCGTTTCGGTTATCAGGGAAACCCCGACCCGTTTTAAAATAATAGAGGTAACAAAAAAACATAAGGATATAGCTAGAATAATCTCCCGGGAGGGGCTGCAGGTCCCGGCATCATTCAGCAAACAGGTCATGTCTGCTGTCAGTAACCTTTCCTCCTTCATGACAGTTCACTCGGCTATTGCCGTTGAGACTGATGCGCTCAATACAATGAACGGCACTTCTGACCAGATCAGGAAGGTTGAAGCCAGTCCGCAGATTCACGTACAACTTATTCCCCTGGGGACGGGATTCAAGCTGGCAATGTTTGTTAAACCATTTGGCTTTAAAGGCCCATATCTGCGACCGGGACAGGGAACTGAGAATATCATGGCAGAAGTAGAGGGCCAAAGGCTCCAGACCAGGCGAGACCTTGGCCTGGAAGAAGAAAAGGCCCTGGAGGTGGAGAAAGCTTGCCCTGCCCTGGAAGATTTAGAGCAAACAGGTAGGGAGTGGATGCTGCAGGAGACTGATATCTGTCTGGATGTACTGCTGGAACTTCGGGAAATAATGGATAAGGTGGTGGTTGAGTGGCCTGAAGGGCAACGAATTGCAGTTCGGCAGGTAGCCTCCATGGAAAAACTGAGTCTTCAGGTTCGAAGGATGAAGGGTTCCAAAGGGCTATCATGGTTTGCGATGACCGGGTCTCTTGCTATTGACGAGTTTTTAGTTGTCGACATGAAGAGACTTGTGGAATTGGCACGCAGAAATTCGGGACGGTTTTTACCCCTTGGCAACGGAGAGTTTCTTGCTTTAACCGATGAATTCCGCCGCCGCCTGGATGATATTTCCTATTTTGCTGAATTCCATGCTAAGCAGGATGCATCTGACCGGTCACTGCGGATACATCCGCTGGCAGCTCTGGCTCTGGAAAATATGACCAAGAGCCTGGGTACCCTGGAAGCTGATGAAACCTGGATGAAGCAACTGCAGTTGATAAATGAGGCGCATTCGCTTAACCCCAAGGTGCCTTCAACACTGCAGGCTGAACTGCGGGATTATCAGATAGATGGTTATAAATGGCTGTCGCGACTGGCGCACTGGGGAGGAGGGGCCTGTCTGGCAGATGATATGGGGCTTGGTAAAACATTACAGGCCCTGGCAATCATCCTGGAAAAGGCCCCTAATGGTCCGACCCTTGTTGTTGCACCAACCTCGGTATGCATGAACTGGCAGCAGGAGGCCAGTCGTTTTGCCCCGACACTTAGAGTGCATCTGCTGGGAAACAGGAACAGGAAGAAACTGGTTCAATCCTTAAAGGAATTTGATGTACTGGTGACAAGCTATACTCTTTTGCAGCAGGAGGCCAATATGTTTGCCGGTATTGACTGGCAGATCATTGTCCTTGATGAGGCCCAGGCCATAAAAAATATGGAAACCAAGCGTTCCCGGGCTGCAATGTCGCTTAATGGCAGGTTCAAGCTTTTGACTACCGGGACACCAATTGAAAACCACCTCGGGGAATTATGGAATCTTTTTAATTTCATTCTCCCAGGTCTTCTTGGATCGCTGGAAAGCTTTAATCGAAGGTTTGCTGTTCCCATCGAGCGTTTTGGGGATCATGTTGCCAGGCGGAAGCTCAAAAAACTGATCCGGCCTTTTATATTGCGCCGCAGCAAGGCGCAGGTACTGGAAGAACTGCCGCCACGTACAGAAATTACGCTGCAGGTAGAAATGAAGCCGGAAGAATTGGCATTTTATGAGGCAATTCGGTCCCAGGCACTTGAAAACCTTACAGCTGGCATGCAGATGTCCACCCGGGGAAAAAATGTTAAGAGAGAGAGCTCTGGACCTGTAACAAAAAATAATACAAGAGGGTATACGGTCAGAATTCTTGCCGAGATTATGAAGCTGCGGAGGGCCTGCTGTAATCCAAGACTTGTAGTGCCTGAAACGGATATTGAGAGTTCCAAGCTGCTTCTTTTTGAGAAGGTGGTTGATGAGTTGTTGGAAAACAGGCATAAAGCCCTGGTTTTCAGCCAGTTTGTTGGACACCTGAAGATTATCAGGGGTTTACTGGATAAGAAAAAGATAGAATACAGGTATCTTGATGGGTCAACTCCGGTCAAACAGCGGAAGAGGGAAGTGGATGCCTTTCAGGCGGGCCAGGGGGATCTGTTTCTTATCAGTCTCAAAGCAGGTGGCTTGGGTCTCAACCTGACAGCTGCAGATTATGTCATCCATATGGATCCCTGGTGGAATCCGGCAGTTGAAGACCAGGCATCAGACCGGGCGCACAGGATCGGACAGATCCGTCCGGTGACCATATACAGGCTTATAGCCAAGCATACAATTGAAGAGAAGATCGTCAAGTTGCACCAGGAAAAAAGGGATCTGGCCAACAGTCTGCTTGCTGAGGCTAAAATCAGCAGCAGGATTTCAGCTGAAGAGTTGCTGAATTTGATAAAAGAACAGTAAAGAAAGTTTTAAGTGCCTAAAGTTACAAGTGTCAAGTTGTTGATTTGATTATTCTTACAACTTTAGTCACTTACAACTTTAGTCACTTGTAACTTTAGCTCACTTTAGTCACTTACAACTTTAGGCATTTTCCAACCATGACCACAATCTACCTCGTCCGCCACGGCATCACACAGGCTAACAAAGAAAATCGCTTTGCCGGCAGAACAGACGAAGAGCTGCATGTTGAAGGTAAAGATCAGATACTGCAGGTAGGAGAATGTTTGAAAAGTAATGGCATTTTAGCCGTTTACTGTGGTCCTGCAAATCGAACTGTTCAGTCAGCGAAAATACTTGGTTCCATTCTTCAAGTCCCTTTTTCACCCCTTGAGGAGTTGGATGAAATCAACATTTCCCATTGGGATGGTTTGACCAAGGATGAGATCAGGCAGAACTGCGGCGATGAATACCCAATCTGGCTGAACAGGCCCCATACTTTCAGCCTGCCGGAATGTGAAACCTTGAAGCAGGTCCAGGAGCGTGCAGTTGGCGTGGTAAACCGTTTACTGGCGCGACATAATTCGGAAAGTCTGCTGCTGGTGAGTCACCTGATAGTGCTTCGCTGTCTTGTCCTTTACTATCAGGAGCTTGGGATAAAGGATTTCAGATCAATAAAGATAGATAACGGTTCAATTTTCTGCCTGTCTGAGGATGCTATGGGCAGGAGGTCAATTCAAGCCATATAAGGAAGTTAGAGCCTGGGATTGCGTCTGTGCTTGACAGGCAGGATTCCCAGCTGTTCGCGGTATTTTGCTACCGTGCGGCGGGCTATTTTGATATTCTTTCCGGCGAGGATATTGGAAATAGCGTTATCAGTCAGCGGTTTTTCAAGATTTTCATCTTTGATCATGGTCTTTATCTGCTGCCTGATGCTTTCCGCTGCCAGTGATTCTCCATCGAGTTGAGGGAGGGCGGTGGAAAAGAAGTATTTCAACTCGAAAATACCCTGGGGTGTATGCACATATTTATTGGTGGTCACTCGGCTAACAGTTGATTCGTGCATTTCAATATCATCAGCTACATCACGCAAAACAAGCGGTTTCAGGTGCTTGACCCCTTTTTCAAAAAAGTCTTTCTGAAATTTTAGCAAACTTTCAACCACTTTGTATATTGTCCGCTGCCGCTGCTGCATGCTTTTTATGAGCCAGAGAGCGTCCCGCAATTTTTCCTTGATGTAGAGCTTGGTTTCGGATGGCGCGCCTGAACCACTCTCAACAATTTCCTCGTAGGCGGAAGAGACCTTTAGCCGTGGCATTCCCTCATCGTTTAATACAATGAGATATTCATCCCCTACCTTGTGTATAAAAACATCTGGAATGATATAGTGCACATCACGATCACTATATTGCTCCCCAGGGTAAGGATTGAGGCCTGTTATAACTTCAATGGCGGCCTGGATTTCTTTTATCGGTCTCTTGATAGCCTTGGCAATGGCTCCGTGATTTTTCAATTCAAGGGTGTGCAGGTGATCCTTGATGATTTCTGCTGCCAGGGTATCTTCGAGATCAAGCCGTTTCAGCTGGAGAAGCAGTGACTCTTTAACATCTATGGCCGCCACACCTGCAGGATCCATTTCCTGAACAATGGCAATGGCATGCCTTGCTGTCTCTTCGCTGCAGTCCAGTTCTCTCGTGATGTCCTCAACAGTCACCTTCAGGAAGCCGCTCTGGTCTAAATTGCCGATAACGAATTGGGCGGCAGTCACTAATTCATCATTCAGTTCAGAGTCTGAAAGCTGCCACTGGAGATGGGACTGGAGATTTGTTTTTTTGGTGAGAAAATCTATCTGGGTTAAACGGCTTCGGTCATGGGTCTCTTTGGAAAAAGAAAAGCCGGCATCGTAGTGATTTGCATAGTCGTCTTCCCAGTTTATTTCCTGCATGGACGAATTGGTGTCCATGTTTATTTCACCGGTTTTTTCCGATTCTGGAGCAGCGGAAGCCTCTTCAGTAGCGGAAAGAGAGTTCGGGTTAATCTCACTATCAGTATCACCGGGACTGATCTCTTCAAGAAGCGGGTTCTGTTCAATTTCCTGGCGGATAGTGTCAACCAACTCAAGCCTGGAAAGTTGCAGCAGCTTGATAGCCTGTTGTAACTGTGGGGTCATCAACAGTTGCTGCGTCATCTTGAGTTGTTGTTTTAAAACAAGACTCATATCTTGTGTCCGCCTTTTTCCTTAATTAAATCCATACCCGATAGTTAATTATACTAAAAAGAATCATAAATCTGAATAAAAAAGTAATCATTTTTTTCTAAAAGGAAAGGATTGGTATTTATCTTGCATGTAAAATCATTGTATCATATGGAGAAGTTTTCTCCTAAATAGATTTTTCTTGCCTCTTCATTTTTGACAATTTCATCAGCGTTGCCACTGGTAAGAATCTTGCCGTTGCTAATGATATACGCATGATCACAAACTGATAAGGTCTCGCGTACATTGTGGTCGGAAATAAGTACCCCCAGCCCTTTATTTTTGAGCTCTCTGATTATCTGTTGCAGGTCAGCAACAGAGAGAGGGTCTATGCCGGCAAAAGGCTCATCAAGAAGAATAAACCTGGGTTTAATGGCCAGGGCCCGCATGATCTCTACACGGCGTCTTTCTCCTCCGGAAAGGGTATGGGCCTTGTTAGATGCGAGAGATTGTAGCTTCATGTCCCCTAAAAGGCTGTTTATTCTGCTGTCTATTTCATCAGCAGGCAAGCCGAGAGGTTCAAGAACAATTCTTATATTCTCTGCCACAGTAAGCTTTTTGAAGATTGACGGTTCCTGGGCAAGATAGGATATGCCTTTCCGGGCTCGTTTATGGATTGGCAATGAGGTGATATCTTCGCTATCAAGGAATACTTTGCCGGAATCAGGCCTGACAAAGCCGGCGATCATGTAAAAAGATGTGGTTTTGCCTGCACCGTTTGGTCCAAGAAGTCCTACAACAGAGCCATTTTCGACCCGCAGGCTGACACCGTCCACCACTCTCCGCTTATGGTATTGCTTGACTATTTCTCTGGCTTCTATGAGCGCCATGTTTTCTCCAACCGCACAGTTTTACTGTCCCTGAGGGGGCTTATTGTCTTTATTCTCTTGTGACCCCGGGTATATAAAGGCCTTGACCCGTTCACCCTCAACAGTGCTCCGTTCCACCACGCTTTTCCCTTCATCAAGGTAAAGGAAGATCTTTTCCCCGCTCACCATGTTTTGATTCTGCCAGGCTTTGGCATTACCGGAAAGAATGACAATTCTTTTATCAGAATTGAAATCCATAGTGTCTCCGGTAGCCACCCAATCCCCCTGAACAATTTCTACATTGCCCTTTGCGGTGATTTTGTCAATTTGCCGGGACAGTCCTTCGGCAGGAATATCAGTTGCACTGTTTGGCTGAACTCCGGTCCCTGTGTAACGTACCGTCATTGCATCAGCATTTATGGTGAGGTCGCTCTGATTTGCCCGGACATGTCCTGAGAATACAACAACACTTTCCTCCTGGGAGCTTTCCATGCGATCTGCTTCAATCTGGATGGGCGCGGAAGTGGTCATGTCTTTCTGCCCCCAGGCAACTGATGCAATGCAAAAAGTAAATGTTAAACAGAGAGAAAAAAATAACAGCCTCATAATAATGTGCCTAATATTTTGATTTAAAATAATTTTTCCCAAAAGTGCGGAGTGGCTAATTTTTATTTTGCAGGACAGAGCATACTTTTTGTTTAACAGATTGTAAAGTATCCAACAACAAGGTTAAACAGCAAAGATACCTTTACATAACATCAATGAATAATTAAGATAAGCCGCTGAAATCGGATGGTGTTTACCTGTCAAAATTTTCGCAGTCGGAGTTTATACCCCTCAAGGGGGTACTGAAAAGAGTGTCCTGAAAAGGTGCTTGGCTGCTTAGCCATCCCATAACTTTTTGTGACGAAATCTAATCTGACCCTGAACCTATAACTGTTCCAGACAGAACGGTGAGCACAATGAAAGAAGGCATAGAAAAAGCTAAAATATTAATTGAATCCCTGCCATATATTCGGGAATTCTACAATAAGACCGTGGTTATCAAATATGGCGGTCATGCCATGGTGGATGAGGAGCTGAAGAAAAATTTCGCCCTTGATATTATCCTGATGAAATATATCGGTATAAATCCCGTGATTGTTCATGGCGGCGGGCCTCAGATCAACAAGGTTCTTGACAGGATGCAGATCACGCCCAGCTATATTGAGGGCATGCGGGTTACTGATACAGAAACCATGGATGTGGTGGAAATGGTCCTGGTCGGCAAGGTCAATAAGGAAATTGTAGGTCTTATCAATCAGCACGGAGGCAAGGCTGTTGGGCTTTCCGGCAGGGATGGTGATTTGATCAGGGCAAAGAAGATGACGATTCACAAGAGTCAGGCTGCTGATGCACCGCCTGAACTTATCGATCTTGGCCGGGTGGGGGAAGTGACCCACGTTAATCCTGAGATCCTGCAGACTCTTGATGTACAGGATTTTATTCCGGTTATCGCCCCGGTGGGCGTAGGCGAGGATAATTTTTCATACAATATTAATGCGGATATGGTAGCAGGAGCGGTGGCAGGCCATCTTAAAGCTGCAAAGCTCATTCTGCTCACAGATGTTGTGGGTGTCCTTGATAAGGAATCTAAACTTATACCATCAATATGCAGCCAGGAAGTGGACCATCTTTTGGCATCCGGCGCTATTGCAGGAGGCATGATCCCGAAGGTCAAATGCTGCCAGTCGGCTTTAGTTGCGGGCGTTACCAAGACCCATATCATAGATGGGCGGGTAGAGCACGCAGTTCTGCTTGAAATGTTTACCCACCAGGGAATCGGCACGGAGATAGTGCTATGACCCAAGGCAATAGCAGTTGGATTGAAAGGAGTAATCAGGTGTTTATCGGTACGTACAGCAGATTTCCTGCAGTTCTTGTGAAAGGCCAGGGGTGTCGGCTTGAGGATGCTGACGGTAAGGAGTATCTTGATTTTCTTGCTGGAATAGCAGTATGCAGTCTTGGGCATTGCCACCCTGAGGTTACAACGGCAATTTGCGATCAGGCCGGCAAGCTGCTCCATGTCTCTAACCTGTTTCATACGCAGCCCCAGACAGAGCTCGCCGAACTTCTGGTGAAAAATTCCTTCGCCGACCGCGTTTTTTTTGGCAACAGCGGGGCTGAAGCCAACGAAGCTGCCATAAAACTGGCTCGCAAATACGGTGGCTTGGACCGGTTTGAAATTATTTCACTTTCAGGGTCCTTCCATGGCCGAACCCTGGCGACGGTTGCTGCAACAGGGCAACCGAAATTCCACCAGGGGTTTGAGCCGTTACCGGCTGGATTTCTGCATGCCGAATTCGGCGACATTGCGGCCCTGGAAGAGTTGATTTCCCCGCAAACCTGCGCCATACTCTGTGAGCCATTACAGGGCGAAAGCGGGGTGCGGCCTTTGGGTAAAGAGTATTTGCAGAAAATCAGGGAGCTCTGTGATGCCAATGGACTGCTGCTGATTTTTGACGAGGTGCAGACAGGCATAGGCAGGACAGGTTCCCTCTTTGCTTATGAGCAGCTTGGAGTTGTGCCAGATATTCTTACATCAGCTAAGGCTTTGGCCAACGGTCTTCCCATAGGCGCCATGCTGACAACTGAGAAAATAGCTGCCTCTTTCACTGTCGGATCCCATGCTTCTACCTTTGGTGGAAACCCCGTATCTGCAGCCGCTGCCGTGGCCACACTGAAAGTTGTGCTGGCAGATGGTTTTCTCGATACTGTAAAGAGCAAGGGTAATTACCTGGCAGAAAAGCTCGCTGACCTAGCTGCCGCTTATCCCCAATTGGCCAGTGGCCAGAGGGGACTTGGCTTGATCCAGGGGTTGGTGTTAACCAAAAAAGGGGTAGAAAAAGGGCAGGAAATAGTGCAGATGCTCTTTGAACGTGGTGTGCTTATCAACTTTGCCGGCAATGAAGTGCTCAGATTTATTCCGCCACTGGTGGTCAGTCGGGAAGAGATCGATTTGCTGATCGATAAACTGGGCCAGCTTTTTTCTGAGCTTGCCTGACACTTCATGAAATCAATCGTTTCCCCTGTATCCTGCTCCTACTGCCATAAAAACTTATTGATATAATTTCAGTTTACGGGTAAAAAAACCTTTCCAAAACAGAAGGTTTTTAGTATTTGTTTTTATTTGGCTCAATTTATCCGTCTTGCAGCCTAACTGCGTGACGGGGATTGGGCCTTAACTATTTCTGAGAGTAGAACCATGGCAACACATTTATTGCGGCTCGGTGACTTTAGTAAAGATGAGCTGTTTGCTTACATCGACAGGGCTATTGTACTGAAGCAGGAAACTGCTGCAGGTATCCGTCATACACAGCTTACGGGTAAAACCATAGCCATGATATTTGAAAAAGCCTCTACAAGAACCAGGGTTTCCTTCGAGGCAGCCATGTATGGTCTTGGCGGTCAGGTAATCTTCCTGTCGGCAAAAGAGACGCAGCTTGCCAGAAGTGAGCCTTTGAAAGATACAGCTCTGGTAATGTCGCGTTATGTGGACGGTTTGGTTGTCCGGACGTATGGTCAGGAAGTGGTGACAGAATTGGCCCGCTATTCGACAATTCCAGTGATTAATGCTCTGACTGATCTCTTTCATCCATGCCAGGTTTTAAGTGATGTAATGACGGTTATTGAAAAGAAAGGGTCGCTGGCCAACCTGAAAGTGGGCTGGGTTGGAGACGGTAATAATATGGCCAATTCGTGGATTGAGGCTGCTGCCAAGCTTGGTTTTCAACTGGTTTTGGCATGTCCTGAAGGTTATGCTCCCCAGGAGGATTTATTAAAAGAGGCGCAGGATGAGTCTGGCGGACGGATCTCAGTGGTGCGCGATCCTGTTGAGGCTGCCCGGGATGCCGATGTTATCAATACAGATGTCTGGGCCAGCATGGGTCAGGAAAGTGAACAGCAGGAACGACTTGATGTTTTTCAGGGATTTCAGGTGGACAGGCAGCTCTTAAGTCATGCGAAGCCGGATTGTATAGTGCTTCACTGTTTGCCTGCCCACCGTGGCGAGGAGATTTCAGCGGAGGTCCTGGAAGGGGGGCAGTCTGTTGCCTTTGACCAGGCAGAAAACAAGCTTCATATCCATAAGGCTATACTTGAAAAACATATTGCCTGAATGTAAGAGAATTTCGGTTTCTGTATTTTTGCAGGACCATAGAGTAAAAAGTACTGACAACGGAGCATGAGCATGACAGTAAACAAGATAGTGCTTGCCTATTCAGGAGGCCTTGATACCTCGGTAATCCTGAAATGGCTCCAGGAAAATTACCAGTGCCCGGTTGTTGCCTTTGCAGCAGACCTTGGCCAGGCTGAAGACTGGAATGCGGTTCGGGAAAAGGGCATGGCAACCGGTGCTGAAAAGGTGGTTATTGCCGACCTTAAGGAAACGTTTGTCAAAGATTTTATTTTCCCGGCCTTTCGGGCAAATGCCATTTATGAGGGATCCTATCTTTTGGGAACATCGCTGGCAAGACCTCTTATTGCCCGGGAGCAGGTAAGGTTGGCCGAGGCTGAAAATGCAGATGCGGTCAGCCATGGAGCCACCGGCAAGGGGAATGACCAGGTGCGTTTTGAGTTAACCTATATAGCCTTGAATCCACACCTGAAAATTATCGCACCATGGAGGGAATGGGATTTGAATTCCCGGACCCGTCTGTTGAGTTATGCAGAGGAGCACAATATTCCAGTGCCGGTCACCAAGGAAAAACCCTATAGTTCCGATGACAACCTGCTGCATATCAGTTTTGAAGGCGGTATTCTTGAAGATCCGTGGAATGAGCCGGATCCTGCTATGTTTAAAATGACAAAATCTCCAGAGGATGCTCCAGATTCCCCGAGCTATGTGGAACTTGATTTTGTTCAGGGCAACCCGGTTGCAATCAATGGTCAAGCTCTTTCGCCTGCTGATCTTTTTGCAGAATTGAACAGGCTTGGTGGAGAAAACGGTATCGGCCGTCTCGATATGGTAGAGAATCGTTTTGTCGGCATGAAATCCCGGGGAGTATATGAGACACCTGGCGGTACAGTATTGCGTGCAGCTCATCGGGATCTGGAGACCATTACCATGGACAGGGAAGTCATGCGTATTCGGGACAGCCTGGTTGGCCGGTATTCAGAATTGATTTATAACGGGTTCTGGTTCTCCCCTGAAATGCGGCTGCTGCAGAAAACCATGGATGATACCCAGGCAACAGTGAGTGGTACGGCCAGGCTTAAGTTGTACAAGGGTAACTGTATGCCGGTTGGTCGCAAGTCTGATCAGTCCCTGTACCAGGAAAGTTTTGCAACTTTTGAAGAGGATGAGGTTTATAACCAGGCGGATGCTGAAGGTTTTATCAAGCTGAACGCCTTACGGTTAAAGATTGATGCCTTAAAGAAGAAATGAAAAATAAAACAGAGAGTAATAAGCCATGGGGTGGTCGGTTTACAGAAGCGACTGCCTCATCGGCTGAAGCCTTCAGCGCTTCTATCCATTTTGATATGCGGCTCTACCGGCATGATATTGCCGGCAGTAAGGCCCATGCAAAAATGCTGGCCAAGGTCGGGTTGATCAGTGGCTCCGAGCTTGAGCAGATACTTGCCGGGCTTACGGAGATTGAGGCTGAGATCGAGAGCAATACGTTTGTCTTCCGGCCTGAATTGGAAGACATACATATGAACATCGAAAAGGTCCTGGTTGAAAAAGTTGGCCAGGCAGGTGAGAAACTCCATACCGCCCGGAGCCGGAATGACCAGGTAACACTTGATATGCGGCTCTACCTGCGGGAGGAAAGCCAGCATATCATCGGGCTTCTCTCGGACCTGCAAAAGGGATTCGTGCAGCTGGCACGGGAATATCTCGGACTTATAATGCCGGGATATACCCACATGCAGCGGGCTCAGCCTGTTCTGCTTTCCCATCATATGCTGGCCTACTTTGAGATGTTTAATCGGGATAAGGAGCGGTTGTCCGATTGTTTGAAGCGGATCAATGTGTTGCCACTTGGCAGCGGAGCCCTTGCCGGAACAAGCCTGCCAATTGACAGGGATTTTGTTGCCAGGGAACTTGGTTTTCCCAAGGTAAGCGCAAATTCCATGGATGCAGTGAGCGACCGGGATTTTATCGTTGAGTTTCTTGCTGCCTGCGGACTTATCCAGATCCATTTGAGTCGGCTGTCTGAAGAACTGGTGCTCTGGACCAGTCAGGAATTTAGTTTTGCTGCAATTGCAGACCGGTATTGCACGGGAAGCAGCATAATGCCACAGAAAAAAAATCCTGATATGCCGGAACTGATCCGGGGGAAAAGCGGTCGGGTAGTGGGAAATCTTATAACTGTCCTGACTGTACTCAAGGGCTTGCCCATGACCTATAACCGGGATCTGCAGGAAGATAAGGAGCCCGTTTTTGATACGGTTGATACTGTAAGCCAGTCATTGACAGTTATGTCTGAGCTTTTGTCAGGTCTTTCTTTTAATCGGGAGACTCTTAAGCACGCCACAGAAACTGGATTTATGACTGCGACTGACCTGGCAGAGTACCTGGTGCTGAAGAATATTCCTTTCCGGCAGGCCCATGGCATAGTCGGCAAGGCAGTGGCATTTTGTATAAAAAATTCCAAGGAGTTGACGGATTTGACCCTTAAAGAATTACAGGGGTTCAGCGATGTTATTGCGGAAGACGTCTTTGGGGTTTTAGGGGCCGAAGGTTCTGTCAACAGCCGCAATACCTCAGGCGGGACTGCAATTGCCCAGGTCACAAAGGCGCTGGAGAGGGCTGAAACTGATTTGGGAATACGCTAATGTTTTTTAGCTGTCGCAGCCTTACGGCCGTTATTATACTTCTGGCATTAACACTCTTGCCAGGATGCGGCAGGAAGACAGTTTTAGTACCACCTCAAAAGCTGGTGCCGGTAACAATAAGTGATTTGCGTTATTTTCTTGATGAAAGCGGAGTCAGTCTGAAATGGACCTATCCTGCAAAAATGGAAAACGGGGATGAATTGCATGCCATCGAAAGTTTTGAAGTGTTGCGTGCCGGATTTCCTGAAGAAGAGTATTGCCAGGGGTGTCCTGTTCAGTTTGCTGAGCCGGTGTCAATTGATGGTGGGCCTCTCCCTGCAACAGGAGAAAGCAGGACGGCTACATATATAGAAGCAGATCTGCAAGAAGGTTACCGGTATCTGTATAAAGTCCGTTCCCGGGCTGGTTGGTGGTACCCGAGCAGTGATTCGAATATTATTTCGTTTACCTGGAGAACTCCACCAGAGATTCCCAGGGGATTGCGACTGGAGGCTTGGGACAGAACGCTGGCTCTGAGTTGGGAACCTGTAAAGGAAAATATTGCAGGGGCTCCTCTGGGACAGGTTCCGATGTACCAGGTTTATCGCAAAAGCGGGGAAGCCCAGTTTATAGCCCTTGGTGAACCCGTTCAGGGGCTGAAATTTATTGATACCGGGCTGAATAATGATATGCTCTATTACTATAGGGTGCGAACACTTGCTACTTTTGCTGATACCTTGCAGACAGGCGGGGCCAGCCAGGAGATATCAGGTGTTCCTCTGGATTTAGCACCACCCGCTCAGCCCAGGCATCTGGTTGCCATTGAAACACCTGTAGGTATAAAACTGGCCTGGCAGGCAGTTTCTGGTGACGATTTGGCTGGCTATAGGATATACCGGAGGGAAGAGAAATCTGCAGAACCTGAGTTGATTGCAGAGGTTGGGTCTGACCAGAATCAGTATGTTGATCAGACTATGAATGCTGGCGGGAAATGGTTCTACTCTGTTACCTCTTTTGATAAGGCACAGCCACCAAATGAGAGTTTGCCTGGTACTGAATCAGTTATCGACCTTCAGTGAAGGGAAGAAGAGGCACAAAGGCACAGAGGTATAAATGCCTGTTGTGTTTAGAGTGGCAAGTTTAAGCCGGATCCTCTTGGGCCGAGATATTTTTTTAAAAAAACAAATGAAAGAGAAAAATGCCTGTCTCTTATACACATCTGACGCTGCCGACG
>JAAXQI010000159.1 GCA_012974315.1 Desulfobacterales bacterium
GTTCAACCTGCGCTGCCTTATCCGTAAATTCCTTTGCCTGTAAGTTATGACTGAAATTTTTATGGATCGAAGCGATCGTCCTGTACGTATCAGCCGCTTTCTGCCTCTCACCGATATCGAGATAGAGTTTTGCCAACTCTTCCATGATGGCTACCGTACCGGACGGGTTATTATAACCGGAGTAGATATCTATAACATTAAGATAAATTTTTATTGCTTCATCATATTTATTCAGGGCTCTCTTTGAGACAACTATCTTTTTTAGCAGGGCAATGAGACTGAAACTGTCATTTTCTTTGTCACATATATCATAAGCCCTCTGATAATGCTCAATTGCCTTTTCATGCTCTTCCCGCAAAGCGCAGATATCGCCGAGCTGGTCTGAGGCATTGGCCACGCCCTTGTCATCACCGTTCTGCTCAAAACCAACCAGAGCATTATGAAAACAAGAGGCTGCCAGAGCTTCATCCCCTGCCTGACGTATTTGTTTCCCTTGGTCGTAGTCTGCCTTGGCTGGATCTTTTGCTTCTTCAGGCTCCTGATTCATCACTATGTTTTTATTTTCCTCTTCCACTTGTACTTTTCTCCTTACGCTTCTATCAGTTGCAAAGCTTCTTTGGCAAGGGTCCCTATATCCGTGTGGACGGGAAGCCCATTTTCATAAATTTTCAGTGGGGTTGTATCATCCTGCAGCATCCTGATTTTGCCCGCCACCTCTGTTGCCTTCAGGCGACCCAAAAGCCTTAACATATATCCCTTGACTGCAACTAAAGGGCTGTCAAGAAGTTGTATAAGTTGATAAAAAGAGGTGTTTCTGACCAGGTCCGGCCGCTTATCAGCAATGGTTCCCAGGGCCCACAACACTTGTGCCTGGGTTGAAGAGTCACCTATATAGCCTAAAAGATGCCGGGTAAAAGAGCCGTAGATGTCAGGCCGTTCCGCAATAATGGAGCCAATGGTTTCCACGGCGCCCCAGCTTGAAGCGGCTGAATCAGCACAGGCCTCAAAAAGCAGGTGCAGCATATCACTCACCATTCCGGGTTTACGTGATGCAACCCGGCTGCACACCTCGCCAATCAAACGGGCAGTTGCCCAGCGTTTATCCTCATCGGGCTCATAGAGCTGACGTAGCAGCAAACGCAGTGTTTTTTTGTCATCAAAACACAAAACCACCAGGCCGTCAGCATCCTTGTTCTGCACCATCTCCCTGACGATGTTCTTGTTCGCCTTTTTCTTTTCCCTCTTGGGATCCAGTGCTTTTTCAATCTGAACTTTCCGTGCAGAGACACCGGGTTTGGCAGCAGGGGATTTTCCTTTCTCTTTAAATCTGGCGGTCAAGTCTGCCACAGATTCCTGCATACGAATAAAATAGAGCACTCCCCGGATCAGTCTGCCATCCAGATTTCTTTTTTCCACCACCTGGTGGGTGACCTCATCATAATTTTCAATGCGGCCGGTCAGGTAGTCCTCTTCAGGCAGGAGGTCCCAAGCCATGTCCCAGTTATCACCACAGGCATGAACCAATAATTCGACAATGACTGAGCCAACATTAAAGCCGCTGGGGTCGCTGGCATAAACCGCGCCGCATTCGCAGTCCCCAAGGGGGAATTCCCCCATTTTCCGCCTATCCGGATATTGCGTTCTGCCAACATCCTGTCCACAGAAAGGGCACCAGGGCCTGGTTTTCAGGGTTGCCTTACTCATAATCAGGAAAGTTCTTTGCTTAAAGCATCCAGGAAACGTTGATCAACCGCATAGCCAAGAGCGCTGGCCTTGTCAGCATGTTTTTGGGCTGCCTGGTAATCACCGTTATAATAGAACGCCACTGCAAGGTTATTCTGAGCCATGGGAAAATCAGGTTCCAGTTTTACAGCCTCATGTGCTGTTTCCAGAGCCTTCTCGTCATTATTAAGCATGAGATGAACCGAAGTCATATTAATCCATACGGTCACCAGCTTGGGATTATGCTTTACAGCATCTGTATAATATTCCAGGGCTTTAGCCGCATTCCCCTTATTCTGCCAGATCAAACCAAGATTGGCATGGCCCTGGGCAGAAGCCGCATGTATACTGACTGCCTGCTCGTTAACCGCCTGGGCCTTATCAATGTTACCCATGTCAAAATACAGCGATCCCAGATTAATAAGGCTTTCCACAGACTGTCTCTTATACACATCTGACGCTGCCGACGAATATTTTCTGACATGGCTACTTTCCTTACTCTATGTTGTTTTATTTTTGTCTGCTCCAAACCTGCTTATTATTGGCAGGGAATAAAACCACTTTCATTTATCTTTCATTACCTGTCCCGGTTACATGCAGCCAATGGACAACAAATCTTAACATTTTGGACTATAAGTCCCCCAAAAATTTTTCTACAATATAGGCATGAAACCAGGATGCGCAAGAGGAAAAACAGACAATAAATAAATGAAGGGGAATTCAGCGGTTATATTTTTCCTCACAAGAAAGCAGTAAATCTTTCTGGGCTTCGGCAAGAAGTTCCTTGGCCAGGGAAATATCTTCCCGTATCTGATCGGACAGCTCTTCAGGACCGGAAAATCTCTTTTCACCCCGCAGGTGTTTCAACAGATTAATCTTTAACTCCTTGCCATAAATTTCCTGGTTAAAGTCAAAAATATGCGTTTCAGCAGACAGGCGATTGTCGCCAAAGGTTGGATTATAGCCTATATTTAATACACCGCCGTAGCATTTGCCGTCATAAACCACCTGGGTAACATACACTCCATGTTTCGGGCAAAGATCTTCTTCCGACAAATGCAGATTGGCTGTTTTAAAACCTACAACAGGGCCGCCTCTTTTCTTGCCTTCCTGGACCGTACCCCTGATCTGGTAACTGCGGCCAAGCAGTTTTTTGACATCCATCATCCTGCCTTCACTCACCAGTTCCCTAATCTTGCTGCTACTGACAAGCATATCCTCGACATAATACGGATCCACCACTGTGACAGGAAACCCCTTTAGTCTCCCCTGCTCCTTAAGAAACTCGATATTCCCCTGCCTCCCCTTGCCAAAGGCATAATCATATCCAACCACCAGCTCTTTGACGCCGATGGTCTTGATCAGAACTTCATCAACAAAGGCTTCCGCGCGGGTTGCAGCAAATTCCCTGGTAAACGGAATGACCACCAGAACGTCGATGCCCGCAAGCGAGATCATTTCAACTTTCTGTTTATAGGTAGAAATAAACTTTATGCCGATTTCAGGGCGGATCACCTGCAGAGGGTGCGGATCAAATGTAACGACAACACTGGTACCCTGCTTTTGATACGCCCTGCTGACCACCTCGGAAAACAGCATGTGGTGCCCCAGGTGCACTCCGTCGAAATTGCCAATGGTGACAAAACTGTCAGCAAAGGGGGCTGTGATATCGGCAAGGTTAGTATATATTTCCATTGGACACTATCTTATATGAAGCAGGAGTTTACTCAATCGGTTAGTTGAAACCTGATATA
>JAAXQI010000079.1 GCA_012974315.1 Desulfobacterales bacterium
TAATTAATCTTTAAAAATAAGACAGAAAGAGTCAATAAACAAGGTGACGAATTATTTTATTGTAAAGCCATGACCTGAATTAAATATTTCTTTTACATCATGGTTTCACAAAAAAACAATCCCTTCAAATTACAATCGAAATTTTTATGATCAAAAAACGATCCAACGGCATTCTCATTCATCTGACATCACTACCAGGTAACCACGGCATTGGAGACCTTGGCGCCGGTACTCACATGTTCATAGATTTTCTTGCTGCTTCCGGTCAAAGTTACTGGCAATTCTTACCAACCGGCCCAACAAGTTCTGCTTTTGACAATTCACCTTACATGTGCAGGTCCGTGTTTGCAGGCAATCCCTTACTCATCAGCTTAGATTTACTCCAGGAAAACAACTACCTTTCTGCGAATGATCTGGCTGAACCACCTGCTTTTTCTGAACATGTTACTGACTACCCCAAAGTAGCAGCATACAAGACACCACTACTCAAAAGAGCCTTTGAAAAATTTTTACAATCAGAACCAAGCAATAATTTCAAGAATTTTTGCCATAACCATAAAGAATGGCTTGATGATTATGCCTTATTCATGAGTTTCAGGGAGGAGTTCAATTCCAGCCCCTGGTATGAATGGCCTGATTTTGCTGCCCGTCGAAACGTTAAAGCACTCACCCAATATGCATCAAACAATGGAGCAAAAATTCTGTACTATAAATTTGTCCAGTTTATTTTCTTCAGTCAATGGCAAAAGATATATGAGTACGCCCAGACAAAAAAAATCTCACTGATCGGAGATATTCCAATATATGTCGCTTTAGATAGCTCGGATGTCTGGGCAAACCAGGAGATCTTCAAGATAAATTCCAAAACACTCAAACCGATTAAAGTTGCCGGTGTACCTCCTGATTACTTCAGTGAAACAGGCCAACGGTGGGGAAACCCAGTATACAAATGGAAAACAGCTGATAATAATATAAACAAAAAGCTCTACAATTGGTGGCTGAACCGCTTCAGGCAGATATTTTCCATGATGGATATGGTCAAGATTGATCATTTCAGGGGGTTTGAAGCCTTTTGGGAAATCCCGGACCATGAGAAAACCGCGATTAACGGCAAATGGATAAAAGGTCCTGGAAAATCTTTTTTTACTACCATGAAAAAGGAACTTAAAGAAATGCCAATTATTGCCGAGGATCTTGGAGTGATCACTCCCTCAGTTGAAAAAATGAGAGACGAGCTCGGTTTTCCCGGTATGAAGATATTACAATTTGCCTTTGAATCAGATGAAAAAAACCCCTATCTGCCCCACAATTACGACCAGACCAATTTTATAGTCTATACAGGCACCCATGATAACAACACTACCCTGGGTTGGTTCATGGGGAATAAACTTTCCAATGCTGCCAGAGATCGTATCAGGAAATATATTAACAACTTTGACGACAACCATATATCTACAGAACTCACACGTTTGGCAATGTCTTCCATAGCTTCCCTGGCTATTATCCCAATGCAGGATATACTGGGTTTTGGTGAAGATTGCCGGATGAACCGGCCTGGCACCCAGACAGGTAATTGGCAATGGCGCTGCGCTACCCGTTTCATCAATGATGAAGTATCACAGCATTTGCTGGACATGACTACTTTTTATAACCGTTTAGGTTAAAACTTCCTACCAATTGGAGGAAACAGTTATGGATGTTTTAGTTTTTCTGGGAAGTCCCCGTAAAAAAGGCAACTCCGAAATACTGACAGAAGCGCTTCTTGAAGGTGTCAGAGACGAAGGTGGAGTGGAAGAGATCATACGACTCTGCGACCTTAAAATATCTCCTTGTATCAGCTGCGGCGGCTGCAACAAAACAGGCAAATGTGTTGTTGAGGATGACATGACCCCGCTTTATGAAAAAATTATCACTACTGATAAAATCATCCTTTCATCCCCAATCTTTTTTTATGGTATCACCGCCCAGGCCAAAGCCTTTATCGACAGGACACAGGCACTTTGGAACCGGAAAAGACTTATGCAGATTAAAGGTGAATGGGTTGATAATCCAGAACGACAAGGTTTTTTCATCTCGGTTGCTGCGACTAAAGGAGCCAGGATTTTTGAAGGAGCAATCCTCACAATGAAATATGGCTATGATGCAATGGGAATACAGTATGCTGGTGATTTTCTTGTAAACGGACCGGATAAACGCGGTGATATGGCTAAAAATGATAAAAAGCTTGCCGAAGCAACAAAAGCCGGTAAAAATTTCATACTAGGTCTGAGTGCTCATGTTGATTAACACAACTTCCAACAAATACTTGACAAACATGACTGCATCATTTACTTAAGAGCCCATTCAAGGGCCCCATCGTCTAGCGGTCAGGACTCTGGCCTCTCACGCCGGCAACAGGGGTTCGATTCCCCTTGGGGTCACCAAAAACAAAAAAGGAGTCAGGCTGATTGGCCTGACTCCTTTTTATTTGAAAGCTAAAGATAAACGGATCTTTATTTCTCGGGACGTGGATTGCACGAATCGAAGGCAGATAAAGCAAAACTGACTGTGTCCTGGTTCTAGAAGTACTACACTCATCATCGTCATCATCCATATAAAAAAAAGTTACTTCCCCACAAATTTCCTGTTGTCAAATTTTCTACATTGTGGTACTCAATTAATATGGAGTACCCTCTTAGTAACGCCTCACTGCATCCCTCCATCGCCCATGACGCCTGAGCTTAGTAACATGCAGTGAGGCTTCTTTTTTACCATATTTACTCATCCCCTATCATCACTTACATTTAGATTTTCTCAATTACCTGAATCACTCAATAACATTGTTCCCTTCACCCGTAATCAAATAAACCTTCACCTTGCCTTGAAGCACATCCGGTAGTATTGTTCCGACGTTTCTTTGTACAAATCTATCCATTAACTTTTCTGCCAAAGGACTATGGAAAATAGTATTGCCTCTCATCTTCTACGGTTATTCCGCTTATTTATCATTTTCATTCTGCCTGGCGGTCTGGTTTTATTGGCTACTTTCCTGGCCATCCACTATTCTACCCTGACTCCCTGGCTTGATAGAATTGAAGAGATAGTTCCTTATATAATTCTGGGTATTGGCTTACTTCTCGGTTGGAGATTTCATCGCAGCCGATTGGCATTAGTAATTCTCGTCCTGTTTCTGTCTGAAAGATCACTGTACTATTTTGGTGCGGGCGGTTCTTTTTCATTTGGCCACGACTATAGTGTTTTCCTTGCCAACTGTATTTTGCTCCCCATTAACATTGCACTCTTTTATCTTGTCAAAGAACGGGGAATTTTCAATCTGCGCGGCATAGCAAGAATTACTTTTATCCTTCTGCAGCCTTTTACAGTTTTTCTTTTACTTCAGTTAGAACCAACCATTTTCCAATACCTTTCATACAAGTTTATTCTGCATCCTGCCCTTGAAAGCCTCCCTCTGCCCCAACTGGTTGTGTTCATTTATGGACTTATTACTTTAGTATTTCTAGCAGGTTCTTTATTCGGCAAAGGAGGTCCAATAGTACGTGGTTTTTTCTGGACCCTGGTCGCTACCATGCTTGGGTTACTTGCCAAAAACAACGGTGACAGTTCAACATTGTATTACTGTGCAGCCGGCCTCATCCTCGTCATGTCTGTCATAGAATCAGTCTATGCCATGGCATTCCAGGATGAATTGACGAACCTGCCTGCCAGAAGAGCATTAAATACTTCTTTACATGGTCTTGGCAGACGTTATGCCATTGCGATGCTTGATATAGATTTTTTTAAAAAATTTAACGACAAGTTTGGTCATGATGTGGGAGATCAGGTTCTCTGCATGGTAGCATCACATCTCTTGCGTGTCGGTGGTGGTGGGAAACCATTCCGCTTTGGCGGTGAAGAGTTCACTATCCTTTTCCCAGGCAAATCAAGAGAAGATGCCATCCCTCACCTTGAAAGACTGAGAGAATCAATTGAAAATGCCGAATTTGCTTTACGTGGCAAAAACAGGCCCAAAAAACCGCCCAGTAATCGAAAAAAATCCGGCGGCCAACCAAAAACAGTATCTGTAACAATAAGCATTGGCGTAGCTGAGCCTGTTCAAGGGCGAACCAAGCCCTCTTCTGTCATGAAGGCAGCTGATCAGGCTTTGTATCGTGCCAAGAATAGAGGCAGGAACTGTATTGCAACGTAAATTTTCAGCTGCCAGTGTGCTGAAAAATCAGTAGATAAATATCGGGGATAAGCCTAAAATGTCTTATCAAACAAAAGTATCAAACATCCCAGAAAACAGGTTACAAAGATAAGAAACACATATCGAAGCCCCTGGCATAGTCGAATTATTTCAAAATCATTGGTTAATTCATATTCACGCCTGAAAAGGAACATGATAACCCTGTAATTTGTTGCAAAACTTTTCTTCATGACCATTTCTGGGCTCCCCAATGCCGTAAATATCCTCGGGTACCCACGCTTGAGCATATCGTAGAGCCGTCTGCTTAGAAAAATCCAGGCAATTGCTGCCACAAACAATAAGCCCCAAAATACAGGAAGCATCTGCTGATTAAGCCCTATTTCTGCTAACTGCACATCTCTGTTAGCTGGTGCGATTTTCTCTATCATGGTTTGCTTAGATTTTGATTCTGCTCATACCCATTGTTAATTTAATACTGAGAAAATTTCAAATGCTTGAAATTGAAACGGACAGTATAGAAAGGGGCTTTGAGCAGATAATTTACTGAATGAGGAATTATTTTCTGGTTACTGCAACTTTCTGTTATGTAATTGGGTCCTGATTAAAAGAACTTATGAAATCATCGAGGGTCTGAATTGACACATTCCTTACCAACTCACGATGAGAGGTTATGCCGTTGATTGCTTTTTGCAGCCCATCATAGGCTAACATCTTGAAACCTTCACTTTCAGCAACTCTTCGCACTTTAATCATGGCATCCGTTGACACCAATGCTTCCTGGATTGCACGGCTTACCTTTAAAACCTCAAAGACACCGAGTCGCCCCTTGTATCCAATCGAATGGCAATGATCACAGCCCTTGCTCACCCAAAAAATCGGTGTTACGTCCTCTGGCAGAAATGCATGGTAGCGTTTCACCAGATTGGATGAATCAGGATCAGGAGTTCTGCATTTTGGACAGAGTCTCCGAACAAGCCGTTGTCCCAAAACACAGTTCAAGCCAGCAGAAATAACGTATGGTTCAATACCCATATCAACAAGTCTGACCACCGCTGATGGGGCATCATTGGTATGAAGTGTTGTAAGAACGAGATGGCCTGTCTGACTTGCCTGAAAGGCAATGGATGCAGTCTCCTTGTCCCTGATCTCTCCAACCATGACAATATCAGGATCCTGCCTCAGTATGGAACGGAGGCCAGAGGCAAAGGTGATACCTGCCTTTACATTAATCTGCACCTGGTTAACCCCTAAAATATCATATTCCACAGGGTCTTCTACAGTAATAATATTGACCTCAGATGAGTTCAATTCATTAAGGCAGGCGTAAAGGGTTGTTGACTTTCCACTGCCTGTAGGACCGGTGACAAGGATAATCCCCTGGGGTCTGTGTACCTGGGCTTTGAATACCTCTAAATCCTTTTCAGGTAAACACAGATCATCAATATGCAGGTCCGCACCATCCGGATTGAGTATACGAATGGTAACTTTTTCACCATAAGAGGTTGGGATTGTCGATATTCGCAGATCATATTCCTTGTTGCCGAATTTAATCCTGGTTCTGCCATCCTGAGGTTTCCTGCGAATGGAGATATCCATATTGGAAATAATTTTTACTCTGGCAACTACCGAAAAATGACTCTTCTTAGAGGCATGAAGTATCTCGCGCATAATGCCATCTACACGATACCTGACCAAGGTGTCTGCATGACGCGGTTCAATATGTATATCACTTGCTTTCAATTTGATGGCATTTGCAAGGATATGATTGGTAAACTTTACAACAGGTGCCTGTTCTGTCAGCCCGATCAGATTCTGGATATCATCATCATCATCCAGGGGTATCTCATCCTCAATGATCTCCAGAAAAGCGTCAATATCGACATCTTCGGACAAGCCGCCATTGGGGTTATTTGTGTAATACTTGTCAATAGCGGAAACCACTTCACTTTCTGGGGCCACAGCAATACCGATATCAAGCCCGGTGATAAAACGAAGATCATCAATAACATACTGCTCAAGAGGATTGGCCATTGCAACCACCAGTTTCTTATTCTTCTTACTGATTGGTATAACCATGGAGCTGGTAGCAATACTTGCCGGAATAATGCTGAGAACATCATTGGGAATTCTGAGATTTCGAAGGTGTATAAAATCAAGATTTAACTGGCTGGCCAGGGTTTTGGCTATATTAACATCGTCAGTCATGCCCATGTCAATGAGCAGTTTGCCAATTCTGGTCCTGGGAGGGTGTTGGGTCCTCTGGACTTCCAGTGCCTTGGAAAGAGTCTGCTCGTCTACAAGACCGGCCGCCAGAAGATAGGCTCCGAGTCTTTTATGCCAACGAACTGTCTTTTTTTGTATACTTCCGTTTTCCATGTATCAACCTGGGACTCCGTAGAATTAATTGAACAAAATAAATAATTTAAAAAAAATAAGCAAGTTATTGCAACTTTATTTCATGGGATTCTAAATATCATCACGCCACATGAAGTTCATTTCCATTATTCTGTCCGAGAGAATAGCGGCAAGGTTTCTCATAATCAAATAGCCGAGCCGGGGGTTATAAACAAACAGTTGAAACAGTTTTTTCTGGTCGACTTTCCTTGCCGTCAGATCACTGTAAGCAGAAACCTGGGCGGAACGACGCCGGCACCCTAAAAGACTCATCTCACCAAAGACATCACTGCATTTCAAAACAGCCAGCCTTTTACTCACTTTATCGTCAGATTGAATTTGGCTGGCCTGCAGTTCAACCTTAACATTTCCCTGCAAAATTATATAAAAGTCAGAATCAGCCCCAAAGCTTGACTCTTCAAGAATTATTTCGCCTGCATTGTAATTCACTTCCTCGCTTATCTCGAAAATAGCATCAAGCTCTTCATGGATAATCCCCTCAAAAATCTTAAATTTCAATATATCCTCTTTGTTCATCGTAGTTCTCCACTTCATTTATATTATATCAAAAACATTAGATCGAAGCCGATAATAGCCATTTTCGTTCTTTTGTCTCCAGAGCAAGAAGTACATTTCTTTTAAAAAGTAACTCGCACATTGTGCTTTAAATTTAGAAATATCAACTCCTGGACAAGTTAGCTACCCAAATTAATACTATGTAATATAC
>JAAXQI010000219.1 GCA_012974315.1 Desulfobacterales bacterium
TACTCAACTTCAATCGTCAGTGAATCCAAAAACTGAGTAACTGCTATAGGCTTTACTTCAATCAGCCTGATTTCAGGTATTTCACCAGTAGTTTTATCTGGTTTTCTTATGTATAAATATTAGTTGCCATTTTTTCAGGCAATGAAATAGAGATAAAAAGCTCCTCAATATTTAGATGAAACAGAATGGAAAGAAAATGGTGGCAAATATGAGTCGGTCCCAAAAAATTATAATGGTGCCCGTTTTACTTGTTATTTCACTTGTCGTTTTAGCAAATATCAGCTTGGCGGCAGAGCAGAAAAGCCCTGTTCAAAAGTCAAAAATACCACCTCTGCTCGTAACCACCGCTGAAGTGAACGAAGGTGCCATTCAAGCAATGGCTGAGTTTGTCGGCACAACATATTTTGTAAGGGTATCCCATGTTGCAACCGACATAGAGGGATTGGTTAGAAAAACTGATTTTGCTGAGGGGCATAAGGTTAAGAAGGGAGAGCCGCTTGTTCAGCTAGACTCAGAACTGCTTGATTCTGAAATAACAGGTGCCAGGGCGGCTTTTGAGCAAAACCTCGTAGATCTTGAGAATGCCAGGCGTGACTTTAACAGAATTGATAGCCTGTACAAAGACGGGTCAATTTCCGAAACCGACCATGATTCTTATCGCTCCCAACAAATGCGGTTGGAAAAACTCTCCATTATTTTAGATTCGAAACATAACAATTTGCTCATAACAAAAAGAAAAAAGAGCATATCCGCGCCATTCAGCGGCATTGTTATTCAGAAATCGGTTGAGGTTGGCGAATGGGTTGCCAAGGGCGGTAATATTGCTCTGATAGCTGACAACAGCAACATTGATGTCCGGGTTGACGTACCGATTGAGATTCTTGAAAACCTTGAAAAAGGTAAAGAGGTTGGAATCAGGATAGGTAGCAGGGAATATAGTGGAAAATTCAGCACATTCATCCCCAGGGGCGATAATGCTACACGCACATTTACCGCTAAATTCAGCCTGGAAAATTCAGACGGTATTGTTGAGGGGCTTGAAGCCCTTGTCTCATTGCCTAAAGGAGGCCAAAGCGCAGGACTCCTGGTCCCCAGGGACGCAATTGTAGATAAATACGGCAAAACAATGGTCTTCCTGGCCGTTGACAGTAAAGCGAAAGAGATTTTGGTGGAGGTTGCCGGATATGTCGGACTGCAGGCAGTGATCACCGGACCCGGCCTTGAAAAGGGCCAGCAGATTATTGTCAAGGGATCCAAAAGGGTGGACGACGGCATGGCCCTGCAATTCAGGAATTAATGCAATAACGATATGGACATAATCCGCTATTCCATAGAAAAGCCGGTCACTGTTATTTCAGTCATCATCATTGTTCTGCTTTTCGGTCTTATTAGCCTGAACCGTCTACCGTTTCAGCTCAGCCCGACAGTTATCGAGCCTGAGATCAAGATTACAACCACATGGCGCGGCGCTACCCCTTACGAGATTGAACGGGAAATAATAGAAGAACAGGAGAACACCCTTAAAGGATTGCCGGACCTGGTCGAGATGGAGAGTGAATCCCAGAACGGCCAGGGTACAGTGACTTTAAGGTTCAAGGTGGGCACTGAAGTTGAAGAAGTCCTGACCAGGGTGTCAAATAAGTTGAATGAAGTTCCATCCTACCCGAATGATGTCGATAACCCCGTGGTCAATGCTTCAGGCGCTTCGACATCACCCGTTGTCTGGATCATTCTCAAAACAACGGAGAGTAATACCCGGCATGTTGAAACCTACCGCACCTTTTTTGAAAACGAGATCCGTCAGCATCTTGAGCGGGTAAAGGGAGTTGCGGACCTGTTTATCGGTGCCGGAACCAAGCAGGAAATGCATGTTGTTGTCCGGCCTGAACGCTTGGCTGCCCTGGGCCTGACAGTTTACGATCTGATAAATGTCCTGCAAAAGGAAAATGTTAATACTTCGGCCGGAACGCTTGAGGTTGGCAGGCAAAAATATCGTATCAGAACCAAGGCTGAATTCAATTCCGTTGATGATATTCGTAATGTTGTACTCCGTTCCGATGGTCAGAAACGTGTTCTGCTTAAAGATGTGGCTGATATTGATTTTGGTTACGCCAAGAAAAACGGCGTGGTCCTGCATAATGGCACGGGAGGTATGGCAATCGGCATACGGCCTGAACCAGGAACAAACATTTTGGAGATGACTGACCGGTTAGAGGAGAAGGTCAAGTGGCTCAACGAAACCAAGCTGAAACCTAATAAGCTCTATTTCCACTGGCTGTATGATCAGCGCTTCTATATTGGCGGCGCCATTGATCTTATCAAGCAGAATATCATATTCGGCGGCCTGTTGGCCATTGCAGTGCTCCTGCTTTTTTTAAGAAGTTTGCGGGCTACAGCTGTTGTAGGGCTGGCGATACCCATCAGTATTGTCGGTACCTTCACCATACTTGACATCATGGGGAGAAATCTCAATGTTATCAGCCTTGCCGGTATTGCTTTTGCAGTCGGAATGCTGGTTGATAATGCCATTGTGGTCATCGAGAATATTGACCGGCATCGTAAAATGGGAAAATCACCTTATGACGCATCTCTTGAAGGGACCAGGGAAGTATGGGGGGCTGTATTTGCTTCTACTATCACGACAGTCGCGGTTTTTCTGCCCATTGTCTTTATTCATGAAGAAGCCGGCCAGTTGTTCCGCGATATAGCCATTGCCATAGTAACGGCGGTATCGCTTAGCCTGTTTGTTTCAGTATCGGTCATTCCCATGTTTTCAAACAAGTTCTTCAGTGTTGGAAACTCCAAAAAAGAGCATGGAAAAAGCATACTCGTCAACAGCGGTACGTGGCTTGCCAATGGGATAATAAATCTGGTAAGGGTTGCGATTCGCAATTGGAAAACCAGGATGGTGACAATTTGCACCTTGACGGCACTTGCCATTTTTTGTGTATGGGCCCTGTTGCCGAAAATGGAATATCTGCCCCAGGGAAACCGAAATTTTATACTCAGTATCCTCGTGCCGCCACCGGGATTATCCAATAATGAACTCCTGGAAATCGGCAATCATTTCACCGAGATTGCAAAACCCCATCTTGGCAAGGATGTAAACGGCCTGCCGGGAATTGCCGATATGTTTTATATCGGCCGGGAAGGATTCAACATTGTCGGTGCTCTGAGCACCCACTGGGACCGTGCCGGTGAGCTGCGGCCCCTGTTCAACCGGATGATATACAGTATTCCTGGCATGTATGGCGTAAGTCTTCAGCCGGGGATTTTTTCGCGACGGATTGGTGCCGGGCGCAGCATTGAGCTCGATATAAGCGGCGATGACCTCCAGCTGATCGTTGCCGCCGCCACAAGACTTTTTGAAAAAATACGCGATGACATTGACGGGACACAGGTGCGGCCGATTCCATCTATCGAGCTGTCCTATCCGGAAGCACAGATCATCCCGGACCGCGGCCGCCTCAAAGCAAACGGTATGACTTCACGCGAGCTTGGCGTAGCCCTTGATGTCCTGATGGATGGTACTTATGTCGGTGACTTCAAACAGGAAGGCAAAAAGAAGATAGATTTGATAATGAAATCTGCCGAGACCGGCATCAATACCCCTGAAGACCTTTTTAATTTGTTGCTGTCAACCCCGAAAGGCCAGATGGTTTCGGTCTCCAGCCTTGCCACCCTGGAGCACACCTCAGGTATGACCCAGATACGTCATCTGGAAAGAAAAAGAACAGTTACCCTGCAGATCACCCCTCCCAATGACATGCCGCTGCAAGAGGCTTTTGAAATAATAGACCTGGAAATAATTCCCGCAATTCGTGCTGAGGGATTGTTTGACAGGTTGGAAGTGGGCATAAGCGGTGCAGCGGATAAACTTATTGAAACCCGTAAAGTTCTGCAGTGGAATTTTGTTTTAGCCGCCCTCATAGCCTACCTGCTCATGGCCTCTCTGTTCAGCAATTTTATTTATCCCATGATAATCATGCTGACAGTACCATTAGCGGGTGCCGGTGGCTTCATCGGTTTGAAGCTGCTCAATATCTTTCTTGTGCCGCAACCCATGGACGTCCTGACCATGCTTGGGTTTGTCATCCTGATCGGTGTGGTGGTCAATAACGCTATTCTTATCGTGCATCAGGCTTTGAATAATTTTCACAACAGGGGCATGAATTACCATGATGCTGTTTTGGATTCCACCCGTAGTCGCCTGAGACCTATTTATATGAGCGCCGCAACAAGTATCTTCGGAATGATGCCATTGGTCCTGGTACAGGGTGCCGGCTCGGAGATGTACAGAGGATTAGGAAGTGTTCTGCTAGGTGGATTGGCGGTTTCCACTGTATGTACCGTTTTTCTGATTCCCGCCATTCTGATGTTTGTGATCCCGATGGAGAAACGGCGTGAACAAAAAGCACAGAACACCTAAAAAATCAGACCTGTCTTTTGATTATAAAAGAAAGGTTGAGAAATACCTTGGGGCATTTGGAATAAAAATAATCCGGTTCCGGTATATTCTTTTGTTTCTTATCGTTCTTGCCGTCGGCTTTTTAAGCATCTATATACCTAAAATTAATATAGCTACAAGCCTGGAGAGTTCATTTAAAGGGCATAACCAGGCAATTCAGGATTATCAAAAATTCAGGGACCTGTTCGGCAGGGATGATAAGATTGTGCTTCTGATCAAGTCAGAAGATATTTTCAGCGTCCACTTTCTTGACAGGCTCAAGAAGTTCCATGAAGACCTGGAGAACACCCTCCCTCTTTTAAGTGAAGTGAATTCCCTGATAAATGCCCGATATATTGAGGGGAAAAACGGCACTCTGCAGGTAAACGATTTTTTAGAAAATCTGCCGCAAACCAAGGAACAGGCACAAATCCTCAGGGAGAAGGCCCTGGTCTATCCGTTATTCAAAAATTCCTATATTACCCAGAATGGCGACTCCATGATCATGGTCATCAAAACCCAGGCTGTTTCAGCCTTAACCGATGACGGCAGCAAGATAAAAAATTATGGCAGAGGAGTTGCGGACGAGGACCTTTCTGATAATCAGGCTGCAAAGTCTATTTCACAGGTTGAGAACATAGCCATTCTGGGCATAATGGAAACGGTGATCAAACAATATAATACAGACAATTTCAGGATTATTTTCAGTGGCACACCTGCCTATCAATTCCATGTGGAACCAATAATCAGAAAAAACATGATAACCATGTCCCTCATGGTATTGATGCTGACCTTTTTCTTCATGGCTATTCTTTTCGGCAGGGTTTCCGGAATATTTCTTCCCCAGTTTGTTGTTATAATGGGACTTGGAGCAACCCTGGGCCTGATGGCCCTTGCCGAGGTACCCTTTACCCTGACATCTTCAATGCTTCCATCTATTCTTCTGTCGGTGGGCCTGACTGCCCCGATCCATTTTATGGTCGTATTTTTTAAGTATCAGAAGAGGATAGGCCGGATGAGGGCGATCATCCGTACCCTTGGGCACTCCGGGCTGCCAATTATCATGACCAGCCTGACAACTATTGTAGGCCTGTTGTCCTTTTCCTTTACTGAAATAGCACCTATTGCCCATTTGGGAATTTTTGCCGCAATCGGTATTGCTATCTGCCTGGTTTTAACCCTGGTTTTTCTGCCGGCCCTGCTTTCGATACTGAAGGTCCTTCCGGGTAAAGAGCGTGAAATGCTCTATGAAACATCAATCTATAACCGGATGCTCACCTGGATGGGGCGCACCGGTATCCATCATGCCCATGACATTTATATTCTGTCATTTATTGCTTTTATTATCATCCTGCCTGGATTTTTTAAGTTCAATTTCTCCCATAATATGCTGCATTATTTCTCGGAAGATGACCCCTTCATTGAACAGACCATACTCATCGAAGATGAGACCAGCGGCTTCAGGGCCCTGGAAGTAGTTATTGATACCGGAAAGGAAAAGGGGATCCTGGACCATGCATTTCTAAACAACCTGGAAGAGCTTGAGGATTTTGCTCTAGACCAGAACGGTATTTCCGGCAGGCCTTATACCGGTAATATAATTTCGATACTTGATATAGTTAAAAAAACCAACCAGACCTGGCATGGTGATGATCCCGGCCACCATACTATTCCCCAGGACGACTATTTAATTGAACGGCAACTGACAGAGTTTAAGCAGGCGGAGCCTGATTACCTGAAAAATTATACTGATCAGGATTTCAGACTGGCCCGCTTTACCGCCATGATGTACTGGAAAGATGCGGCCCTGGATGTTCTTTTTGTCAAAAAGCTTGAGAACTTTGCCTCCAGACTGTTCGGTAAAGACGTTAAGGTTGTTGTCACAGGGGCGGTCTCCATCAATTCGAAGGTGATAGACTCCATGATGGGTAATCTCGCGACAGGATATTTTCTGGCCTTTTTCATTATTGCGCTTTTTATGATAATCGCTGTTGGAGATGTAAAACTGGGGCTGGTCGCCATGATTCCCAACATGTACCCGATTATTGCCGGGCTCGGCCTTATGGGGCTTCTGGATATTCCACTTAACACATATAACCTGATTGGCGGGAGTATTGTTATCGGAGTGGCGGTGGATGACACGATTCATTTTTTTCATAACTTCCGTAACTATTATATAAAAACCGGGGATGTTGAAATAGCGGTTAACGAAACTTTGCGGTCAGCCGGCAGGGCTCTGATAACAACAACATTGATACTGGTCTGTTGTTTTTGGCTGCGTCTGTTCAGCCCATTAAAGGTGATCAGTGATTTTGGCTTGATAATGGGATTCTCATTGCTGGTCGCCTTTCTGGCGGACGTGATGCTGGCACCTGCCTTGCTCAGTGCATTTTATGGCGGCTCCAATACCGGGTCACAAAACAAAGCAGCCGATGCTGCCGGATCATAAATGGTATTAGCAGAATGAAACGTAGACTGAAAGGATTGCTGATTTATCTGGGCCTGTTGACCGCTGTCACCAGCGGCATAATGTTCATCTCGATGAATTTTGGTGACCAGAGAGTCCATATAGAAAAGAAACAGTGGAATCCGGCTGAAGCTTTGGACCAGGGGTTTGATACAAAACGGCTGAAAAAGGCAGCGGAATATATTGAAACAAGATTGCCGGTTGTCCGGAGTATGATCATTATCAGGAATGGCAAAACCGTTCATGAAAAATATTACTGGAAGGGTGGGCCGCAGGAAAAGGATTATCTCCACTCGCTGAATGGTCCTGTTTTACACGCATTGATAGGAATTGCCATTGAAAAACAGGACCTGCTGCAGGTCCAGGCGGACCTGATCTGGGGCGATGGCCCCCTTGAGTACTGGGAGCTGTTTTATGCCGGAGACAAGATCGGGGCCTCCATCCAGGCGCTTTCGGTGCCAGACGGAAAACGTAACCCGGCTGCCGGTTTTGCTGCCAATTATCTGCTGGCAGAGATTATCCGCTCTGTGTCTTCAAAAAATATTTTTGAGTTTGCCGACCAGTATCTTTTTTCACCCATGGGCATCACCACCCTGGCAGCCCTGGATGAACTGAATATAACCATCCCCTGGGGAACTAAGCATCTTAAAGACGGTGAAATCATCAATTTTGCGAACACCCGGGATATACCGGGCGATCAGTACCGCGAACGGTTGCTGGTCGCTGATGTCAAATCCACTTTAAATGTCCCTCTGTTCATCAGGGGCGATCTCTATGGGTTTATGGGGTTTGATGAATGCCGCTACCACCGCAAATGGTTCGATGAGGATGTGTACATCCTGACCACCGCAGCTCAAATTATTACCCGGGCCATTGAAAACAAGCGGTTTGAAGAAGAATTGGAGCGACACCGCAGCCGCCTGGAGTCGATCTTCAGCAGTGTCCAGGATGCCATCATTACGGTGGACACGGAAATGAATGTGATCGAGGCCAATAAAGCCGCTGAAAAAATCTGCGGTTTCAAAATGGATACCGGTCAGCCCTTTAC
>JAAXQI010000078.1 GCA_012974315.1 Desulfobacterales bacterium
CCCCTATATTACTCCAAGCAAAAAACTGACCTCCGGGCATAGGGTAACCATAGCAACCGGTCATAACAGCAAACGGTTTTCAAACAGATGTGTCAACGAACTGACTGTTCTGGCCCGTGGAGGAGAAAATTTAATTCCAGAGAAAGACTTTGTACTTCTTGACTGTGGCAGTCGTGATATAAAATTCATTCATTATATTGACGGACACCTGAATGACATGGGCTGGAACAGTGAATGCGGTGCCTCAATGGGATTTACCATCGAACTGCTGGCCCGGTATTATGATCTCGACTACAATGAACTCCCGGTCCCGGACCGACCTTTTTCCGTGACATGCGGAGTTTTGGGCATGAGCCGAATTTTTGATGCAGTTGTTTCCGGCACTCCTGATTCAGAAGCGGTTGCCCGATTTGTCATGGGAATTGCAATTAATGCATACAGGTTTGCAGGATCACCCTCGAAGCTGTATCTCTCCGGTGGTTTGTGTGATAATCCACTTTTCGTAAATAGTTTTCCCTGCGAGATTATTCCATTGGGGCGTTTTGTTCTCCTCAAAGGGCTTGAGGCAATAATCAAACAGGAGAATCAAAAGCCGGGCACAAAGGCATTTATGCCCTTCAGGGTACAAAAGCACTAAGGCATTTATGCCCTTTAGGGTACAGAGGACTTGGAGTAATGTCGGATACAGACAACTGCACAGTATATACTTCACCCTTCACTTCATGGAAGGAAAGTGTACCACACCTGCTTGACGCAACCGGTCTGCTTGACCGGCTCGCAACAGAAAAGAGAGTCCTCATCAAGCCCAACCTTGTAGAACCGCTCAAACCTCCTATAACCACTCCAGTAGAACTCGTTGCAGCACTTGTTGACTATATCCATACATTGCAACCGCATCTTGAAATAATCATTGGCGAGGGATGCGGCTCACTTTCCAACAACACCTTGCAGGTATTTGAAACATTGGGGTACAACAGGCTGGCCGACATGACCGGTGTCACCCTTTTGGACCTGAACGAGGCCCCACTTGTGCATATGCAGGACAGTAACTGCAACCACTGGCCCGAGATGCATTTGCCCGGGATTGTATTTGAAAGTTTTCTTATCTCTGTCCCGGTATTAAAAGCACATAGCCTGGCTGGAGTGACGCTGACCATGAAAAACATGATGGGCCTGGCCCCGCCGGCACATTATCAGCAGGGCGGAAGCTGGAAAAAAGCATCTTTTCATCATAATATACAGGAGGCGGTCTTTGACCTGAATCGCTACAGAACCCCTGATTTTACTTTGCTTGATGCAACCATTGGAATGCAGAAGGCACATCTATGGGGGCCAACATGCGATCCTCCACCCAACCGGATTGCAGCAGGTTATGACCCTGTAGCTATGGATTCATACGGATGCAGCCTGCTGGGAATCAAATGGGACTCTGTCGGGCATCTTGATATGGCCCATGGTATACTTGGATGTGGTGCACCCTTGACAGTACATGAAGTCTGATATGGATATCCTGGATTAACGAAAAGGGAATACTGCTGCACGCCTTAACTAGACTAATGAATCGATTCTTCAGGGCTATCAGTGGAACAATTTATTTGAATTCTTTATGGCAACCCTTCATACGATACTGAAGATCCCGTATTTCATGAAGCACCACTTCAAACTGCTGCCCTTCTATGGCACGGACAAAATTCTCCAGATGATCGATATATTCATCCATGGCATCCTTCCATTCCAAATCTGCAGATTCTGCAAAAATCTTTGAGGTCTTCACAAAGTCATCCACAGATCTGGTTTCAGGAAATTCACCGGCTGCTGCGGATTTTGTAATTTCCTTAAAAGATGATCCCATTCTTTTTTTAACTGCCTTCATAGAGTCCTGCCAATCGACAAGCTGCTCTCTATCTTGCGTGGTATAATCTGCAAGCGTTGACCAGCGGCAGTTAATCTTCAGTTCAATCCGCCCTTTTTTCTCTTTAAGCTGTATCTTTACCCCAAATGCTTCGGGAACAGTCCAAACACCCTTTGCAGAAGATATTTTCCCGTCACGCAGCTGCTCAGCCAAGGTGACAAGATACTCAGCAAATTCATTTCTGCTGAATTCTTTTTCAATTTTATCATCCATATTTTTTAACCTCAGAATTACCTGCACCTGATAGATCGGTTAGTTTTATATAAGGTGTTAAATGATTTGAAGAAAAACGAGCATTTTCTAAAAAAAGATAATGACCTTTCTAATCCAGGAGCTTTCTCATTTTCCGTAACAGAGAATTTGGAGCAAATGGTTTCTGAATAAAGGCCTCAAACCGGTGTCCTGTATCACTATACGCCATTGAAGGGCAGAGATAACCGGACATGAACAGGACATTTACATCAGGGCAGTTAAGCTGAAACTGCTTTGCCAGGTCCTGGCCTTTAATCCCGGGAAGCAGGACATCGGTTAAGAGTAAATCGATTTTTTCCTGTTTCGTGGCCATCATTTCAAGTGCCTCCTCACCGCTGGCTGCAGAGAGGACCTTATATCCCAAAGGTGTAAGCAGTTCTTTCACAAGTTCAAGCATGACAGGATCATCATCAACAGCAAGAACAGTCTCTGAACCACGTAAACGCATTGGCTATCAATCCCTTCTTAGTGAATTAAATTTGGGGCGCCTTGATACAACAATGAAAAGCAAGGATTAAAATAATGGTTAGCATACCCTATGGAATGGAGCAATAAAATATTGTACTACTGCAAAATATTTTAGTGGATAATAAAAATTAGATTTCGATACTGTTTTATTGAGGGTTCACACATACAGGATTATTTCACACTGAATTTTACAGAAATGCCAGCAAGTTACTCAATCACCTTCACCCGGAATACTCAATAAACAGGTTAGGCTTCTGCAAACGGCCCAAGAAGCTTTTCATGAAAAAAAAGAGCCGGAAGGAAAAGGACTTTAGAGATTATTGGGGCATCAACCGCCGTAACTATGGAGTCCGGAAAGAAGGAAATTGACTCCATAATAGGTAAAGACCACTGCCAGAAAACCAATTATTGCAATCCAGGCAATACGTTTGCCGCCCCAGCCTCTGGTAAAACGGGCATGGAGGGCTGAAGCATAGATAAACCAGGTAATCAGTGACCAGGTCTCTTTCGGGTCCCAGCTCCAGTAGGTTCCCCAGGCAGAATTAGCCCAGACTGCTCCGCTTATGATCCCGCCGCTGAGCCAGATAAAGCCAAACAGGATAATTTTATGGGTAATATCATCAATAGCTGTCAAGGAAGGCAATGTTGCAAGCAGACTCTCAGGTGATTTCCCTTTATCAAGGGATTTAACCAGGTACATGATCCCGGTGCCGCATGCCACTGCAAAGGCAGCATATCCTATAAAACAGGTGAAAACATGGGCAATGAGCCAGTTACTCTGGAGAGCCGGTACAAGGGGCGTAATAGCGGAGTTAAATTCCGGAGACAGAGAGGCATAGGCCATACTGGCAAAGGCAAAAGGCACGGCAAATGCGCCAATAACTTTATTTTTATATATGTACTCAACAAACAGATAGAGAATAACTATGGACCAGGAAAAAAACACCAGGGATTCGTACATATTTGACAACGGTGCATGGCCTATGCCCATCTGGTAAGATTCGAGCCAACGCATGCCTATACCGGCTGTCTGGGTCAAAAAACCTATAATGGTGATTACAGTGGCCAGCATCCCGATCTTCTTAACCCTGAAAATAAACATGATCATATAGATCAGGGAAGAAAAAAGGTAAATAAATGTGGTTATACCGAGTAGTTTTGAGCTATCCATGGCTATTCCTTACCTAACTGTAGGGTTTCATTATCCTCAAGCTTTTCGACCAGTGCGTTAAACATATTTTCAAAGCCAACCTTATTCTTGTTGCTGGACCCGGCGACAAGAATTCTGGTTTTGTCTTCCTCTTCATAAATATATACCCAAAGTCTCTTATGTGAAAGAAAGAAAGCAATTACCAGCCCCAAAAGCATCATCATGCAGCCAATATAGACAGGCCAGACACCTGGGTCCTTAGCAATCTGCAGCCCTGTGGCATATACCTGTTTTGACTTGAATGCATACGCTGCATCTGATCGTTCCACTGAAACCAAAGTCTCGCCGTCAAGCCAGAACACAGATGGCTCACCTTTGCCATCGGAAAACCAGATCTTGAGCCGATATCTACCCCAACGGTCTGGTTGCAGCAAATTCACAATACCTAAATTTATTCCGGCTTCCTGCCATTTAAATTCAACTCCAGGCTTTGCTAAAAAAGTCTTTTTAGCACCATTATTCTGGTTCTGAACTGTAACCCAATATTCATCATAGGCCTGGTAACTGGACTGATAAAAGGTATAACCTTTATAATGAAGTGGATCGTTAACAACAATTGACTTCTTTAATACCTCCTGGCCTCCATCAATTACTGTTAAATCTGAGCGAAATTCTTTGGGTGCGCCGGTGTCGTAATAGGTAAGTTTGAAATTGTCACACCGCACCTCAAAACCAAGCATCGCCCTTTCAGAGGAGCTGAATTCAAAAAAATAAGGTGCAACATTTTTTTCCCTGAGCATGATGGAACCCTTGGAACCGTATAGGGTGCCAATTATGGCCCCGGCAAATATCACAAGTATGCTTAAATGGACTACATACACACCAAACCTGACCCAAGGAGTTTTCTGGGCAAAAAGCAACGTCCCACCCTCACGTTCTCCCTGACTCGGTTTCCAGCCAGCACCTTTTAAAGTCTGCTCAACCTGCGCAACCACTTCCTGTTTTGGCTGTTTAGTTCCAAAACGAATTCTGGGTGTCATCTTTTCAAGACGGTTAACCTTGGTAGCCAGGTTATCCATGGTTACAAGTTTCCAGACCGTTGGCAAACGGTCTATACTGCAAATGATAAGGTTCATACTGAAAAGACTTAAAATGCTTAGAAACCACCAGGAATTATACATATCCGGGATATTGAGGAGCCGGAACATCTCGGCTGCTGATTCTCCATACTTCCCGATATAGAATCCTGGAGATTCCTTCTGTGGAATGATGGTACCGGCAATAGAGGCAATAGCCAATGTAAAGAAACAGAATAAGGCTAATTTGACGGAGGAGAAAAACTCCCAGAAACTATTTTTTTTCTTTTTCATATTTGTCCAGATAAAAAGAGTCTTTTGAAAATGCCCATATAAAAAAACATTATGGCTTAAACGCACAAAATAAGGCAGCATGAAGTACCATAATCATCCCAGAGTGTCAAGACAAGCGCATTGCTACACTTTAGAAAAAGCTTGCCTAATAGAGAAAGAACATGTATAAAAACTCTTTTTCCCGTAAACCATCATGAATATTTTATAATATAAGGAGTTGCACCATGGCAAAAAAATGTGAAATATGCGGCAAGGGGCCGATAACCGGCAATAACGTCAGCCATGCCCATAATAAAACCAGACGTCGTTGGCTCCCAAATTTGCAGCGTGTCAGAATGGCCACCAAGGAAGGGAACAGTGTTCATGCCCGTGTATGCACCCGTTGTCTGCGTTCAGGAGCAGTTGTCAAACCGGCATAATTTATTCTTCTGGCGCAACCTTACCTCCAAAAATCAACCTTCCGGAACATGTAACAATTCCCCCAATGTCTGACCAGCAAATATCATACCTGCCGTATGAGCAGGCCATAAAGATTGTCGGAGCCATTCAGGAAGAAGAACATCCTCATGAGCCCAATAGACGTATCTTTACAATATATGATATCAACAGCAAAGAAGTTTGCTGGTTTGATGCGGTGGAGACAATTGCAATCGTTGCACCCGATAAGGTCAACCAAAAAAAAACCATAGTCCAACCCCTGGTAGAGGAGTACATTCTCAACCACATACCAGACTGGTCCTGAATTCAAAAAACAACGTGCCTTACCGCCTATTAGCCAGGCACTGCCTCAAACAAGAAAACCAGCTCACCTAAACTACCATTATACATTTTTCCACATTTTCTGTTTTGGCGTTACTCTAATAATTCAGGAAATCAGGTTGTTGGATATGCAGATAAGCGTAGACTTCGGATAAGCACCCTTAAAAACAGGGCATAAACACCCTTTCAGGGCACTCTTTTTAGTACCCCCCTGAGGGGTATAAACTCCGACTTCGAAGAAGAGGCTGGTTGACTATAGTGAACTATGCCGGACAGTTGATGATACAGCAGATCCGGCAGCATGATTTCAGGAATTTAGAATTCCATCCGGCATTACAGGAACCTGCTCTCCACCCAGCACATACCCCCCATCCAGACGTAATACTGCGCCGGTCATAAAACGGGCATCCTTGATCAGGAAAAAAACTGCCTTTACTATATCATCCAGCCTGCCGGGACTTTGCAACAGCGTGTGTTTGCAAATGGACTCTTTCTCCGAGCCAGATAAATTCTCCCACCCCTTGGTACCTTCGGCATGACGGGTTTCAAAAAATCCCAGCATTAACTCATTGACTCTGACCGTTGGCGCAGCCTCCCTGGCCCATGTTTCTGTAAAGGATGATATTGCCCGGTTTGCTGCTGCATACCCGTCATTAAATATCAATCCGGCAGGCCCGGAGCGCCCTACAAATCCGGCTATGGATGATACATTGATTATCACCCCTTCACTTGAATTCTTCATGAGCGGCAGCGCATTGTGAACGACAAGCCATTTGGCCTTGAGGGTGGTATCAATCTCAAGGTCCCACTGCTCCCTGTTAACTTCCAGGTCATAGGAACCATGCACAACCGGCATCCCTCCCCGCTCAATATTATTGACCAGAATATGCAAGGCACCGAATCGTTCCTGCACCTGCCGGATAAGATCCTTCACCTGGACTGCATCACGCAGATCTACCGGTATGGCAAGATGATTCCCGCCAAAACCGGCAAACTCCTTTTGCATTTCATCTGATTCATCTGGCCAGTCACTATGATACGGCAGAACAACTTTTGCACCTTTATCTGCCAAGGTGCGGGCAATTGCAAAACCTATCCCTTTACTGGCCCCGAGAACCAGGGCGACCTTGTCCTTAATTTCCATACAGTTGCCTCCTGTTTTGATAACTCTCAAAATAGGCAAATAACCATGTGATAGCAAGGAGAAAAACAGGGTTCGAGGGGTCGAGGTTTCAAGGGGTCTAGGGGCCAAGGGTTCAAGGGGAAAAAATTAAAACTGAAAGCTAAG
>JAAXQI010000082.1 GCA_012974315.1 Desulfobacterales bacterium
GATTTTTACATATATGTAATAGTTTTCATTCTGGCCCTAACTGTCTTACGGCAAGAAAGTGTTTAAATTACAAGGGGTTGTAGATATTTAACGGTTCTGGCATCCATTTTGCTTTCCCCATATATATATTGAGTAACGCACGCGAACTGTTTTTACGTAAAAAATATAGGGAGAAGCAAAGTGATTGATACTGGGGATACAGCTTTTATTTTAGCAGCAGCAGGGTTGGTATTGCTGATGACACCGGGTTTGGCCCTTTTCTATGGGGGCATGGTGCGTAGCAAGAATATCCTGGGTACGATTTTGCAGAGTTTTATTTTAATTTCTGTTATCAGCCTTGAGTGGGTTTATATAGGATACAGCATGTCCTTTGGCCCTGATGTTGGTGGTTTGGTCGGCGATCTTTCATGGTTTGCACTAAACGGTGTTACCTCTGAGCCAAGTGTAAACTATGCAACGACTATCCCCCAGAATGTTTTTATGGTTTACCAGTGCATGTTTGCCATTATCACCCCGGCACTCATAACAGGAGCATTTGCTGAAAGAATGCGTTTTGGGCCATTCCTTGTTTTCAGTGTTTTCTGGGCAGTGCTGGTCTACAACCCGGTTTGCCACTGGATCTGGGGTGTAGATGGCTGGCTGGGCAATAAAGGCGTACTGGATTTTGCAGGTGGCCTGGTTGTTCATTTAACATCCGGTGCTGCTGCCCTGGCGGCGGTTTTTGTAATCGGCCCGCGTAAAGGATATGGCAAGGATAACTTTATGCCGCATAATTTGCCCATGACCTTGATAGGCACAGGTCTTCTCTGGTTTGGCTGGTTTGGTTTTAACGGCGGCTCCGCCCTGGCTGCCAATGGTATAGCTGCTACGGCAGTTGTTTCAACGCATCTTGGGGGTATGGCCGGAATGGCAACATGGACCCTGGTAGAGTGGCTGCATCGCGGCAAACCAACAACCCTTGGTGCTGCCTCCGGTGCTATTGCAGGACTCGCGACAATCACACCGGCGGCTGGTTTTGTGGGGCCCAATGCGGCTGTGATTATTGGTTTAATTGCCGGGGCCGCCTGTTATTATGGGGTTACCCTGAAAGGACGTTTTGGATATGACGACAGCCTTGATGTTGTGGGTATTCATGGGCTTGGTGGTGTCATCGGCACCATCTGCCTTGGAGTTTTCGCTTCAAAACTGGTCAATCCGGGAGGTGCTGACGGGTTGCTTGCCGGGAATCCCGCTTTTCTGGGCACCCAGATATTTGGAGTACTTGTCGTTGGAATCTATGCCTTTGCTGTAAGCTGGGCACTGCTTAAGGTTGTGGATGTGACAATAGGATTAAGGCTGCCGATTGATTCTGAAGTGAGCGGGCTTGACTTGAGTGAACATAGTGAAACAGCGTACAGCTAGTCTAACGCTTTTTAGTTGTGCAAAAAATAAAAGGAGTATGTCATGAAAAAAATTGAGGCAATCATTAAGCCATTTAAAGTCGACGATGTCAAAGAGGCTTTGAATGCTATCGGCATCAAGGGAATGACAATTTCAGAGGTTAAGGGGTATGGCCGCCAGAAGGGCCACAAGGAAATCTATCGTGGAGCAGAGTACATAGTTGATTTTATTCCCAAGACAAAAATGGAAATCATCGTGGAAGCATCCCAGGTGGATGAAATAGTTGAAACGATACGAAATGCAGCAAACACGGGTAAAATCGGCGATGGCAAGATTTTTGTTCTGCCTGTTGAAGAGGTTGTCAGAGTCAGGACAGGCGAGAAAGGCAAGGAAGCCATTTAATACTTTGTTTGACTTGAGTTGTGCAGAGCGAAACACCTTATAAACAAGCTGGAGACTTACGGGATTTTTCAGGAATGGTGCAGACAGCTATAGAGCCACAGGATTTTACCGGCCTCCGGGCACGGCGTCAGGCCCTTGATGCATACTGGAAACAGAGCGTCAGTGGTTATGCCCTGGTGCGTAAACATTCCGATTTTATAGATCACCATCTGGCGGACAGCTTTGAGAAGAGCGTTCCCCCGGGAGACGGCTTTGCTTTAGTGGCCCTGGGTGGTTACGGACGGCAGGAGCTTTATCCCTTTTCAGATATTGACCTGATGCTGCTTTATGATCCTGCCCAAAAAGATGAATTGGGCCCTCTTGTTGAGGCAATTCTCTATCCGCTCTGGGATACCGGGCTTGAGGTCGGGCATGGGGTTCGCACCCTGGAAGAGTGCATGGTGGATGCATCGGAGGATTTCTTTTTCAGGGTGGCGATGCTTGATGCCAGGCTTATTGCCGGTTCTTCCGCGCTGTTTGCCAGGCTTACAAAAATGTACAAAACTGCCTATATCGAGGGCAAACGGCAGGAGTTTCTCGACGATATGCTCGAGCAGCGTGCAAAACGGGAAACCCAATACAGCCGGCATACCTACCTTCTTGAACCGCATATCAAGGAGAGTTGCGGCGGGTTTCGTGATATTCAGTCCATGGTGTGGACGGCCCAGGTTGTTTTCGGGTTGAAGGATTTAAATTCGCTGCAGGAAGCAGGGCTCCTCAGCCAGGAGGAATTGAAGAAGTTTGAGGAGGCCCAGGATTACCTGGTTCGTATCCGCAACCGGCTGCATTACCTGAGCGGGCGTAAAAATGACCAGCTTTTCTTTGAACACCAGGAGGAAATGGCCGAGGCTTTCGGTTTTAAAAATGAAAAGGACATGCTTGCAGTTGAACGTTTCATGCGTGAAGTTTACGGTCATATGCAGACAGTATCGGTTACCACAGGTCTCTTTTTTGAACATGTAGTCGAGGTGTCGGGCAGTGAAGAATCCTCTAAGGCAGGTAAGGTGCTGGAGCCGGGCATAGAGATTCGGCATGGCAGGATTCACCTTTCAGGTTCTGAGTCCATCAGGAGTCAGCCAAAACTCTTCATGCGGCTTTTTTATCAAGCTGCCAAAACAGGTTGTCCGCTTCATTTCAGAACACGAAAAACTATAACAGCAAACCTGGACCTGATGGATGACAAGCTGCGTCATTCGCGTAGAAACGCAAAACTTTTTCTGGCAATTCTTGGTGCATCTGAACCATTCCGGGTTTTGGAGGAAATGCTTGATACCGGTTTTCTGCCGTTCTATATGCCTGAATTTTCCAGGGTTGCATCCCTGGCGCAGCATGATGTTTACCATGTTTTTACCGTTGACCGCCACCTTCTCCGGACTATTGCCGAGCTGGAAAAATTACAGAAAGAAGAGCCCAATATTTTTGCTGCGGTGGATATGTCGCATATCCTGTTCTTGGCCGGATTGCTGCATGACGTAGGCAAGGGTTTCGGGCATGGCCATGCGGACAGGGGGGCTGATCTGGCCCGTCAGATAGGGGAAAGAATCGGCCTGGAAGCCGATGAACTGGACACCCTGGACTTTCTGGTGCGCAATCACCTTTTTCTTTCAGATACCGCCCTCCGGCGTGACCTTGAGGACAAAGAGTTTATTCTGCGCTGTGGTGCCCGGGTCAACACCTCGGAAAAGCTTGGTGCACTCTATCTTCTGACTATTGCCGATGCCAGGGCAACCGGCCCGACTGTTTGGAATGAGTGGAAGGGGGCCCTGCTGCTCGAGCTTTATCTTAAGCTTGCTCTGCTCCTTGACAGCAATGACCTTTCCAGGCATGAGCAGGTCCGCGGTGCGGAACTTGGTGCTCAATGGATTCGCGAAAAAGTTTTCGAATTATTGCCCGATGCCAATGAAAAAGATTTTGATCTTTTTTCAGATGATTATTTGCTCAGTTTTCCACCTGAGGTTATAGTGCAGCATATCGCCCAGGCAAAAAAACTGGGTAAACAGGATGTCTTGTTTTCCCATGAACAAAGTCAGGATTCCTGGTCCATTCTGGTCATGACCAAAGATCGTCCAGGGTTATTGGCCGGAATATTTGGCATACTGGCGTTGCATAACCTCAAGGTACTGGCAGCAAAAATCTTCACCTGGGCTGACGGTACTGCAGTTGATACAATTGAGGTGTCCTCGGCAATATCGGAAACCTATGATGGGCAGGACTGGGAAACCATGGAAAATGAACTGCACCTGGTCATTAAACAGCGTTTTGGAATTGAACATCGCTTGAGCCAGAAGTTGGCGCCATTAAAAAGAAAACCGCAAGGAGTGCAGCAGCGTCTTGCTGCAAATGTAACTATTGATAATCAGGCATCAGAGCTTTATTCGGTGATCGAAGTGTTTTCCAAAGACAGGATCGGGATACTCTATGATATCACGAAAACCCTGTCTGATTTTGGGATCAGTGTATACCGGGCCAGGATCGGCTCCAAGGCAGACCAGGTCGTAGATGTTTTTTATGTGCTTGACCATGAAGGTCAAAAAATCGAAGCCCCTGCCTATAAAAATGAATTGCAACAGGGATTGCTTTATGCAGTCACAAATGAATAAGAGAAAAGAGGAAAACAAGAGGAATAAAAAATGAATAACAGAAGTTTTTCTATTCCGGAAATAAGAATAATTTAACCAGACAATAAAGGAGACAGAAAAATGACCAGAGCACAAATTATGAAAATTATTAAGGAGGAGAATGTTCAGTTTTTCAGACTGCAGTTTGTGGACATCTTTGGCTTTATGAAAAATATAGCCATTCCCAAAAGTCAGTTTGAAAAAGCCCTGGACGGCAAAATGATGTTTGACGGCTCTTCCATCGACGGTTTTGCCCGCATTAATGAGTCTGACATGTGTTTGAAGCCGGATTTCGATACCTTTACGGTATTGCCCTGGCGAAAAAAAGAAGGCAGGGCAGCAGCCCGGATTATTTGTGATATCTATTTGCCTGACGGCACACCGTTCGCCGGGTGCCCCCGGGGAAACCTGAAAAGAGTTATGGGTGATGCCAAAAAACTGGGCTACACCATGAATGTCGGTACCGAGGCTGAGTTCTTTCTGTTTAACAAGGACGAAAACGGCAATCCAACAACGAGAACCCATGATAATGCAGGCTACTTTAGTGTTGATGCAGATGATGAAGGTATTGACTGCCGTCGGGAGATCATCGAAGTCCTTGAGGAAATGGGATTTGAGATCGAGGCTTCCCATCATGAGGTTGCCGAGGGCCAGCATGAGATTAACTTCAAGTATGCCGACGCAGTAACTGCTGCTGACAATACCACGACCTTCAAGTGGGTTGTAAAAACAATTGCCAAGAAATACGGTCTGCATGCCACTTTCATGCCCAAACCTGTTTTTGGTATCAACGGCTCCGGTATGCACACCAACCAGTCGCTTTTCACCACCAAGGGTAAAAATGCCTTTGAAGATAAAAAAGACAAAATGGGATTGAGTAAAATCGCTTATCAGTATATTGCCGGTATTATAAAAAATGCCAGGGGCTTTGCTGCAGTGACAAATCCGTTGGTCAACTCCTACAAGCGTCTGGTGCCTGGTTATGAAGCGCCGGTCTATGTTGCCTGGTCCGGACCTAACCGGAGCGCCATGCTAAGGATTCCTGCAGCCCGGGGGTTAAGCACCAGGGTTGAGGTGCGCTGCCCGGATCCAACTTGTAACCCATACCTGGCCTTTGCCATGATGATGAATTCCGGCCTGGACGGTATCAAGAACAAGCTGACCCATCCTGCTTCAGTTGACTGTGATATCTACGGCATGTGCGATATTGACATGAAAAAAGCAAAGATAGCAAGCATGCCGGCGAATCTTCAGGAGGCGATTGAAGTGTTTAAGAAAAACAAGATTGCCAAGGAAACCCTAGGCGAGCATATCTTTGAAAGATATGTGGCTGCCAAGGAGGCAGAGTGGGATAGTTACAGGATCAGCGTTACCGACTGGGAGGTTGATAACTACTTGAATATTTATTAATTTTCTAAACCAACTATAAAGAAAAGCCCGGGGTTATGGCCCCGGGCTTTTTTATTTAAACTGCAAAAAGTTACTTTGTGACCTTGAATTTTTTCGCATCAATTTCGTACTGGTGAATTTTATAGTTGATAATCCGCAAGCTGGTGTCAAGCTCCTGGGCTGCCTTTGTCTGGTTGCCGCTGGTTCTTTTCAGTGCTTCGATGATCAGTTCCCGTTCAAAATTTTCAACGGCCCCGGCCAGGGATAGATCCTGTTTTGAGTTGACACTCTCGGATGTCTGCAGGCTCGGCGGCAGGTGAAAGCTCTTGATGGATTCATCGTCGCAGATGAGCACAGCCCTTTCTATGCAGTTCTGCAGCTCTCTGACATTTCCCGGCCAGTGGTACTGCAGGAGAAGGTCAATAGCCGGGGTGGAAATACGACGAATCTCTTTATTGTTTTCATCATTGTATTTTTTTAGAAAATATTCGGTGAGTAAAAGGATGTCAGTCCTTCTTTCCCGTAAAGGAGGCAGATATATGGGAAAGACGTTGAGGCGGTAGTAGAGATCTTCGCGAAAGTGCTTCTCTGCCACAGCCTTTTCCAGGTCACGGTTAGTTGCAGTTACCAGCCGCACATCGCACTTGATGGGGCTGATGCCCCCCAGCCGCTGGAACTCCCGGTCCTGTATAACCTGCAGCAGCTTGACCTGCACCGACGGGCTTAATTCTCCAATTTCATCGAGAAACAGGGTGCCGCCTTCGGCAAGTTCAAACCGCCCTTTCTTCATAGCGTGGGCACCGGTAAACGCCCCTTTTTCATGGCCGAAGAGTTCGCTTTCCAAAAGGGTTTCAGGCAGGGCGGAACAATTGACTACGATGAATGGCTTTTTGGCTCTGCTGCTGTTGTAATGGAGTGCCCTGGCCACAAGGGTTTTGCCGGTGCCGGACTCGCCTCGCAGCAGAACCGTGGCATTGGAGTCGGAAACCCGGTGCATCATTTCAAACATTTCCTGCATGCGGCTGCTGTTGCCGATAATGTTTGCGACCCTGTATTTTTCCGAAAGCTCTTTTTTGAGTCCAATGTTTTCCTGGGTCAACCGCTCCCGGTCATCTTTTTCCCCCTGCACCCGCAAAACAGTCTGGGCAATAAGGCCGCTTACAATGGTGAGGTAACGCAGGTCTTCCTCGTAATTCAGGTCCTCTTTATACTCAAGGTCGATGCTCAGCGCCCCCAAAGTGCGCTTATCGTGCTTTATGGGCACGCAGAGAAAGGAGTTCTGCTTTTTGTCGATATCGCCCCGTGTACGGGTCCGGTTCAAAAACTGGGATTCCTCCCCAATATGGGGGATAACAATTGGCTGGCCCGTAT
>JAAXQI010000092.1 GCA_012974315.1 Desulfobacterales bacterium
CTGGCAGGATGGAGAGACCCTTTCTATTGCCATCGGCCAGGGATTTAATCTCGTCACGCCATTGCAGGTGTGCCAGATGACCGTTGCCCTTGCAAATGGGGGCATTCTGTATAAGCCGTTTTTGATTGAAAGGATTATTGATTCTGAAGGGCAGGTAGCCAAGGAATTTGAACCAGTTGTGGATGTTGAGCTTGTCGGCATGGAAAAATATTTAAAACTGATCCGGGAAGGGTTGGTCGGGGCTGTAAATGACAGGCACGGCACCGGAAAAGAAGCTCAATTGAAAGATGTTACAGTTGCCGGCAAGACCGGTACGGCCCAGGTCGTATCAATGAAGAAATTTCAAGAAACTGATGAGGAGGACGTGGCATATAAACATAAGGATCATGCCTGGTTTACCAGTTTTGCACCGGCAGAAAATCCGGAAATTGCCGTAACAGTTCTGGTGGAGCATGGCGGTCACGGCGGATCTGCTGCAGCCCCCATAGCAAAAAAAGTCCTGGCGCGATATTTCGCCAAAAAAACTGAATTAGAGACCAATAAAGCAAAGGAAAATCAGAACGTTCTGCAATAAGAAAAAATGCAAAAAACATCAGGGAAAGGATAATAATGTTTCGCATTGATAGGCAATTGATAAAAAATTTCGATTGGGTAATGCTTGTTGCAGTGCTTCTGATCGCAGCCATGGGCTTGGTAAATCTATACAGTGCCACCTACGCAGGAGGAGCTTCGAGCACTACAGTTTTTATCAGGCAGCTCTTTTTTTTCCTGGCAGGACTTTCTTTTATCATGATCATCCACTTATTTGACTATCGGCTTCTGTTAACCTGGAATTACATCCTTTATGGTATTGTCGTCTGCCTTCTCCTGGCTTCCCTGCTGCTCGGAAGCAATATTGCCGGAACCCAGCGCTGGATAAACCTTGGTTTTTTCAGGCTCCAGCCTTCAGAGCCGGCCAAGTTGATGTTGGTTATCTCGTTAGCCAGCTATTATTATCGGAAGGATACAGGCCGTGGTTTTACAATCGGGCAACTGTTGATTCCCATGGCGCTGACCGGGGTATTTTTCATTCTTGTCCTCATGCAGCCGGATCTTGGGACTGCCCTGATGTTTGCCGGGATTTTTATCTCCATGACCCTCTTTGTAAAGCTGAAATGGTCAACAATAGGGATTATTTTTGGAGGTTGCAGTGCAGTAATCCCGATCGGTTGGCAATTCTTCTTGAAACCCTACCAGAAGCAGCGCATCATGACTTTTTTAAGTCCTGAAAGTGATCCTACCAACAGCGGTTACCATATTATGCAGTCCAAGATTGCCGTGGGCAGCGGGCTTAAATTCGGTAAGGGCTACCTGAAGGGGACCCAGGGGCACCTGCATTTCCTGCCGGAGCGGCATACCGATTTTGCCTTTTCCGTTTGGGCTGAAGAGTGGGGTTTTGCAGGATCCCTCTTCTTTCTGGCCGTCTATTTTTTCATGATTCTCTGGGGACTTAATGTCTGTCTGGCCTCCCGTGACAAGTTCGGCGTGCTTCTGGCTTTCGGCATTGTTTCTCTGATTTTCTGGCAGGCCATTATTAACCTGCTCATGGTCATGGGGTTTCTGCCGGTGGTAGGTATCCCGCTGCCCCTGTTCAGCTATGGTGGATCTTCACTGCTGACAACCCTTATCGGTATCGGCCTGCTGATGAATATCCGCATGCGGCGGAATCAGGTCAGGAAAAATTGATCTGTTTTTCTTTCTTCTTTTAAAAACAAATACCGCTTATTATACTCTTTACTTGATAATCATTTCAACTTGTTGGGCGCCGCTTGCATCAGCAATTGTTTTGGGCTCTATGATAAATAATCTTTCCGGTTCAATCTGGCCAGTCTCAACCAGAAAGGATTTTACCGCATTTGCCCTTTGAATGGCCAGCAACCGCAGGTCGTCATCTGTGATTACAATATTGTCACGCAACAGTTTTTCCATTTCTTCGGAGGGTAATTTCTTTGTAAAGCCAAGAGCGTTCTTCGGTTTTTCAAAGGTCGCTTCCTTGTAGGCCTTTTTAAGAAGTTTTTCAAATTCTTCAGGCTCAATAATTATTTCATTCAGAGACGTGCTTTCAGCTTTTTTCCTGGATAAATTTTTATATTTTTCGTTTTTCAGCAGCAGCTCAAATTGCTTTTCATGTAATACCTTTCTTTCCTGCTCGGCATTGACGCTGCCTTTGATGTCCATTTTAAGTCCAGGCCTGTCGTACAGTACCTTGGCAAGGGTTTCAACCTTTTTGGTATCTCCCTCTTCAATCAGGGAACTGCCAGATGCAAAATCAACATATTGCAAGTCCTCACCGTCAGGGATGAGTGCTCCCAGGAGAGCAAAAGGCGATGTGGCTGCCTTGGCAATCAGGTTGATGATGATCTTGAATATAATACCTCCAATGCTGAATTCCGGATCGTCAAGATCGCCTTTTACAGGAACGTTTAAAGTGATTTCACCCTTGCGGTTTTTGAGCAGGGAAATGGCGAGGTTAATAGGCAAATTCATTGCATCCGGACTTTCAACTGCTTCTCCCAGGGTGAACTGATCAAGAAAGGCTTTGTTTTGGGCTGTTATCTTTCTGCCTTCCACCAGGTACTTCAGCTCAAGGGAGAGCTTTCCCTTGGAAACAGTATAACCGATATATTTTCCTGTGTACGGGGTGGTCGGGCTTAGTTCGATATCGCTGAAATTAATAACAAGGTCGGCGAAAAGTTCATCACCCAGGGGATTCACCCTGCCGGTGATAAGCAGCGGGGCATGCTGGTCGAACTTGCCGCTGATATTTGCCTCTGCCATGACATCAGCCTGTGATGATAACCCCGTAATGGTACCGGACAATTCAGAGAAACTGCTGGCATAATTTGGAGTTATGTTACGGTCCAGAATATCGATTTTTCCATTTTCAAGCTTTACAGAGTCAATTTCAACCTGCAGAGATTTTTTCTCCTCTTTGGGCCCACTTTTTTTCTGGACCTCTGTATCCGGCTCGCCAGAATCCTTCATGATTGTCTTCAGGTTTACAATGCCATCATTAAACACAACAACTCTATTATGAAAATCCTGCCAGCCAATCTCCTTGATCCTGAATGCAAACCGGTCTGAGTCATACTCCATTCCCTCAAGGCGAAGATTTTTCCACTTGAGAAATTCTTCTCCAACGACTTGATCATAGGATGAAAAATCTGCAATCGAGCCATTTCCACGGAATACAGTAGTTATTTCTTTGCCTTTGCCTTTTGATACCTTGAGTTGCCCGTTGAGTGAAACGGACCCGGCACTATCAGCCACGTTGACCTTGTCAGTAAAATAGGGTTGCAGGTTTTTTACCTGCAGGTTTGTAACACCAAGTGTCAGTGAAGTTGATAAAGGCTCAATGGTGATTGGCCCCTTGATTGAAACGATTCCCTTTTTATCAATACGCATACCAAGATCAACCAGGCCTTTGCTGTTTTTAATAGTTGAGATGTTTTCAGCAGTGAGGCGGATTTTATCGGCCAGTACAGTAGTGGGTTCTGCTGGAACATGATCCTGCAAAACGATACTGTATTGATCGATGGTCCCTTTTTGCAGAGTTACCGTCCATGGTGAAGAAGTGTCTGTCTCAGCCGTATCAGATTTTTTCTCCTGCACTTCCCTTGGCCTGAGCAGCTCTTTCACAATAACCAGTCCGTCTTTTTGGCGTACAAGATGAAGTTCACCATCGTTACTTGAAAAGTCTCCAATAGTGAGTTGCCGGCCAATCAGATCGAGAGAAGTCTTTTTGATTGATAATGAAGGGATTGAGAGAAGCTCCTTAGTGTCTTTATTATTCATTACAATGGAATCGAGCAGGATCGTTATGTTATCTGCTCTTATAATTTCAACGTCGCCAGTCTTGGAATAATTCAGGTCTGCAGCAAGATCGAGAGTGCCATCTATAACCGTTGTAGTAATAATCTCAGCAGAGTATGGACTGAACCTTGGAATATGCAGATCCTGCAAGGCACCATGCAATTGAACCATCATAGGATTCAGGCTCAGTTTGCCATTTACCACAATGGATTCTTCGGCTTCGGTCTGCATTGAGATGTCATAGGTTGCTTCTGCGTCTTTCAGGGTCGAGAGACTTTTGATCGTAATTTCAACAGGATGCAAGGTCGTCTGGAATTGTTCAGCATTGCCCAGGTCATCAAATCGTATTGTGCCACTGTTTAAAACAGTTTCATCCACAACAAGCTTGAGAGTCATCTCTTTGGAAGGAGAATCGGATTCAGCAGGTTTTGATTCTGTATTCTTCTGTAACAGGGCCAGAGGCAGAATATCACCGTTGCTGCTGCGGCGAAGGAGAAACTCCGGCTCGCGCAGGGATACGCGTGACAAATGGAAATCCTGTTCCAGGGGTCTGGAAGCAAGTATTGTTACATCGAGTTGTGGAATCGACAAATAACTCTCACCCTGTATTTCTGTGACATCAATTTCTTTCAGGGAGAAGTCGCCGGTCAGGGTGACTGCCGGTTTATCGCCGGGCTGCATTTCAAATCCCAGGACAGCAACGATATCCAGGTATCCTGATTTCAGTGTCAAGGCGCCAAGTTTTGGAAGATATGCCAGGTATTCAGGGATGTCGATATTGTTTATCTGGATGTCAAAAACCGTGCGGCGTGTATTATGAAAGGGCATGGTCCTGCCCGACAGATTCACAGGCGTATCATTTATTATGGCGGAAAAGGCCGGCTGTACATTGACTTCTACCTCGTGCACCACGTTGGACAGAAAGGGAACGGCAAGATTCAGCTTCTCTACCCTGTGGGTTGTATCTTTAGGCTCATCGAGAAATATGATTGCACCATTTATTATTTCAATGTTGTTGACTGAAAGAAGAAAGGGCTTTGAGTCAGTTTTTTCCTTTGGGCTTGAAGATTTAACTATGTCAGAAAAGTTATAGGATAGATCCTTATTCCGGGCAAGATTCACCCGGGGGCCGGTTAATGTCAGGGTTTTGATGACCAGGGCTCGCTTGAAAAGAGAGATGGCCTCAAGATCGGCAAACAACTGATCAAAGGCAATAAAATCATCATCTTGCGAGAGGGCTTTTATGAGGAGATTGTTGACGGAAACCTTAAGCAAATAAGGGTTTATCTGTATGGTTTCAATTGTGACTGTGCGCTTGAGGTTCTCTGTGAGCTTTTCTTCGAGGAGATTTTTTAATACCGCCGGTAGCACCAGGGAGCCGATAACCGAATAAAGCAGGAAAGCGATGGCAATACCAATGAGAATCTTCTGGTGTTTACTCATCGCACTGGTTTTCTTACCCTTCGGATCGCTCTTTTTCATACGCTCTCCTCCATGGTTTTCAAACCTGATGATACTACATGATGATTATTACTAACTCAACTTTCGGAGTTGGTTAATTTGGGCTAATATAATATATTAACTATTTGATAATATTCATATTTATAGTGAAACGCCCTTCGCTTCTTGTTATAATGGGTTTCCGCAAAAAAACTCAATAAAAACAAGGAGAAAGGGCGAGAATGAAAACTAGCACAGAGTACGAAAAACAGCAAGAAGCAATACGACTGCACAGCAAGATTGATACGTTCTTTGACAATTTCACTATCGGCACGTTGCTGAACAAGGCTGGCATCCGGAAAATGCGGGGTGTATCGCCGGTTATGCTGCTGAAAGCCATCTTTATTTTGCCATTCGAGGGCAACAACTTTTTCCGCGGCATAGTCACTGGCAAGCGGCAGGAATTCAAGAAGGATGCGGCCTATGATCTGTTGAAAGGGCCACGATATAACTGGCGCAGACTGCTCCTTCTCCTGGCAGCCAGAATTGTGTGTGTATTTGATCTGCTGACCGACAAAGACCGGAAGAAGGTACTTATTATAGATGACAGCACCTATGACAGATCGCATTCGAAATTTGTCGAATTGCTGGCGAGGATCTTTGACCACAGTGATAAACGGTACCTTAAAGGGTTCAAGATGTTGACCGTTGGCTGGTCGGATGGGGTGAGTTTCCTGCCCTTGGATTTTGTTTTGCTTTCTTCTGAGAAAGAAAAGAACAGAGTGCAGGGAATCACCAAGGACATGGACAGACGAACCTGCGGTTACAAGCGACGTAAGGAGGCAATGACCAAGGCAACGGAACAGGTTGAGCCTATGGTAAAGAGAATTCTGGCAACTGGGATCGATGCGGCCTATATCCTCATGGACAGTTGGTTTGCCTTCCCCGCTGTCATCCAGACTTTGCATCAGCATCGACCAGTGATCTGCATGCTCAAAGACATGCCGAACAATCTGTATCGGCACCAAAATGTTTATGTGAGACTTGGTGAGATTTATCGACGGGTAAAAAAGAAAGCCGGTAAAGCAAAAATACTGGCCAGCGTGCTGGTTGAAACCAAAGATGGTCTGCCGATAAAGATCGTTTTTGTTCGTCATAGGCAAAAACGCGGCTGGTTGGCTATTCTTTCTACCGACATAGAATTGACTGCCGAAGAAATTGTACAGATTTATGGTAAGCGCTGGGATATCGAGGTATTTTTCAAGATGATGAAACATTATCTGAAACTGGAAAAAGAAGTTCAGTTGCGCGATTACGATGGCCTGATAGGACATGCCACTATAGTCATGCTCCGATATCTGTTTCTGGCTTTTGAGCAACGATTGCATGATGATCCTCGCACTCTTGGCACCTTGTTTCATGCCTGTGCCGATGAAATGAAGGACTTATCCATTTTAGATGCCCTCCAGCGGATTATGAAGTTAGCATTGGACAAAGTACGTGCTGCAGGAGAATTTACTGAAGATATCATCTTAAAAATCCTTGATGCAGTAATGTCCGTGGCAATTGATATGCTGAAACCACCCCAGCTGCAAGAGGCGGAAAGTACCATTTAAACAACAAGTTAAAACAAGTCAGAAAGTTCAGTTATTAATATATTTGCTTGTAAGAAAGTCTGGAGGTTATTTGACAGCCGCTCAATATCAACAAGGAATGGTTCAACTTTGATAGACAATAATTCTTGGAAACGATTTTCTGAAGTGGTCGAAGCTTTAACATGGTTACCCTTCAAAACAAAATGCTCAGCTAATGGAAGCCCAAGCCAGCCACTCCCTAATATGCTTATGGTTTTAATAGGTAATCCTCTTAATATTTAAAACGATATAATGATTATTGCTTACTT
>JAAXQI010000229.1 GCA_012974315.1 Desulfobacterales bacterium
ACCATGCAGCGTAATTGGATCGGCAAAAGCATCGGGGCAGAAATTGATTTTCCTGTCGAAAACACTGACCATGTACTTAAAATTTTCACCACTCGAGCTGATACGATATTCGGGGCCACCTTCATGTCTGTTGCTTCCGAACACCCGCTTGTTCAATTGAGCAAAGACACTGATCAGGCTGAAGAGGTCGCCCATTTTGTAACCAGAACAAAAAGCGCCAGACAACAACAAAAACCTGATGAGGAAGTTGAGAAAGAAGGTGTTTTTATTGGACATTATTGTATCAACCCCTTCAATGGCAACCGCATCCCAATATTCACAGCAAATTTTGTTCTCATGGAGTATGGCACAGGTGCTGTTATGGCCGTTCCAGCCCATGATCAAAGAGATTTTGAGTTTGCTCAAAAATACAACCTGCCAATAACGGTTGTAGTACAATCTGCCAGTGAACAACTTGAAGCCTCAAAACTCTCAGCAGCTTTTGAGGAACCCGGCATATTAACTCATTCCAGTCAATTCAACGGATTGAATTCAATAGATGGTAAGAAAGCCATAACTGCTTTTGCAGAGGAAAAAGGTTTCGGCAGCTCCAAAACAACCTATCGGCTCAGGGACTGGGGAATTTCCCGCCAACGTTACTGGGGCAATCCGATCCCCATGATACAGTGCGATAAATGCGGCATACAGCCTGTGCCTGAAAAGGACCTGCCGGTTCTTCTGCCCATTGACGCCAAACCGGATAAAACTGGACGGTCGCCTCTCCACACGCTCGAAAATTTTTATATAACATCCTGTCCTACCTGTGGAGGAGATGCAAAACGTGAAACAGATACCATGGACACCTTTGTGGAATCTTCCTGGTATTTTGCCCGTTATACCTGCCCGGATTATACGGATGGCCCACTCGATAAAACAAAAACCGATTACTGGCTACCGGTTGATCAGTACATTGGTGGTGTGGAACATGCTATTCTTCATCTTCTTTATTCCCGCTTTTTTACAAAAGTTCTTCGTGATCTCGATTATATTTCCTGCAACGAACCTTTTGAGAATTTGCTGACCCAGGGAATGGTCATAAAAGATGGGGCAAAAATGTCTAACTCCAAAGGCAATGTTGTCGACCCCCATGAGCTTATAGAAAAATATGGTGCTGATACGGTCCGTCTTTTCAGCCTTTTTGCTGCTCCACCAGAACGGGACCTTGAATGGAATCACCAGGGAGTTGAAGGGGCGTCTCGTTTTTTAAATAAAGTCTACCGTTTTGTTTTATGTCATAAGGACAAGATAGCAACTGCTTCAAACCAGATCCCCGAAAACCTGGATGAAAAAAGCCGTGCCCTCCACAGAAAAACACACCAGACTATTCGGAAGGTTACCAGGGACCTGGAGAATGAGTTCCATTTCAATACTGCCATCAGCGCTATTATGGAGTTGGTTAACTTAATGTCATCCCTGGTTTCAGATGAATCCGAGTACAATATAGCACTACCGGTTATTAAAGAAGCAGTTGACATTACACTCTTGCTTCTCTATCCAATGACACCCCATTTCTGTTCTGAACTATGGGAAATCACAAAACATGACAAACATCTGGAAGATTATTCATGGCCCTCCTTTGACCATGATTCAGCTAAAGATGAAGAAATCACCGTAGTTTTGCAGGTCAACGGCAAAGTGCGAAGTCGATTGCTCGTTGCCCCGGATGTTGATGATGATGAAATCAAGAAACTGACACTGCAGGATGACAAGATTCAAAAATTCGTTGCTGGCAAACCCATTAAAAAAATAATCGTTGTCCCCAGGAAACTTGTGAATGTGGTCGTATAGATTTGCAACAATATATGAGATACTTGTATGAATAATGTATCATCAGAAACAGGCCGCATTTTGAAAGCCTTTCACTTTCTGCCCTATCTATTCATGCTGTTTCTCATAGTGGTTTTACTCAGCAGCTGCGGATACACCAACCCCTATGCACGAAATAACTCCAAGGACACGTATACAAAAACATTATTTATTACAATATGGCAGAACCGCACCAATGAACTTGGATTAGAGTCTGAATATTTTCGACTTTTCAACGCCTGGTTTAAAAACTCCGGCAGAATTGCTGTTGTCTTCGATGAGGATGATGCTGACCTGAAACTTATTGGTGAAATATCCTCCATTGACCTGCCGGGCCTGTTTTATAATTCCTCTGATGAAGCCCTGGAAATTAAAATCAAACTGACAGTCAGTTTCACCTTGTACAATACAACTAACAACTCAATTTTGTGGCAGGAAAAACAGTATGTAATTTATGAACCTTTTCTTCTCGATCCGACAGGAGAAGAAACCCAGTATAACAAAAAGAGGGCCTTACTCCGTATTGGAGATGAAATAGGCGAGATCATTTATTTAAGAACCCATGAAATAGTCAACAATCTCCCTTAAATACCTGGAAAGTATAACCCATTTCGCACCTGTTTTCTTCAAAAGAAGTTTTCTCAGCCAAATAGTGGAAAAACAATTGCAGATTAAATCACTCCACCTGGAAAGCCCGCTCATCCTTGCACCATTAGCTGGATATACTGATCTTGCCTTTCGACTACTCTGCCGCCAATTCGGTGCAGGTCTTTGCTATACTGAAATGATCAGCTGCCATGGCCTGGTTTATCAAAAAGAAAAGACCCAACTCCTGACCAGGACAGTACCTGAAGAAAGGCCAGTAGCTCTCCAGCTCTTCGGGGCTGATCCGATTATTATGGGGGAGGCTGCGGCACTGGTTTCTGATATGCCAGTTGATATCATTGATATAAATATGGGTTGTCCCGTGAGAAAGGTGACAAAGAAAGGTGCAGGGGCGGCCCTGATGAAAGATGCTTATCTTGCTGCAACAATAATCTCAGAAGTATGCAATAATACTAACCTGCCTGTTACCGTAAAAATCAGAACAGGCTGGAACCATGATTCGATTGTAGCACCTGATTTTGCGAAAATGGCTGAAGATAACGGAGCAAGTGCAATTGCTGTACATGGTCGCACCTGGTCCCAGGGATTTGTTGGCCAGGTTGATTGGCAGACCATTGCACGGGTAAAGAATAATGTTGCCATCCCGGTTATTGGGAATGGAGATGTAAATACATATCAGGAAGCTCTCCAATTCATGGATAATACCGGCTGCGATGGGATAATGATCGGCAGGGCTGCTCTTGGGAATCCCTGGGTTTTCTCTCCTGAGGGAATCCCTACCTCGCTTGCAAAACGTATGGCAGGGCTGAAGCGTCATTTGGAATTGATCCAGGAATTTAGCAATACTGACAAAATCCTTCCCAAGATCAAAAACCAGGCAGGGCGATACTTCAAAGGTATAGCAGGAGGTTCAACCATACGCATGCAGATATACCAGGCCGGATCTTTTGATGAAATTCAAAAGTTAACGCAATCTCTATAAAATTCTTCGGTCCTGAGTCCCTGTTACCAGAAAATTTATTCTTTAAATTTTTCTGCCTGCAAGACTTTTTCTTGCCCGTTAAATAAATTTATGCTAAAAATTACTCTTTTGGCAGACTGTACAATCATATTGATATAATTCTGCACCAGTATACACCTCTTAGTTACAGCACTTTTTATCTCCGATTCATTTTTATGAGTCTGTTTATTTATGCCGGAATGCTGTAACTAAAAAAGGAAAAGTATAACGGCGTTGTTGATTAACTTAAGAAATATTAGGGAATCCATTTGATGAAGAAAATATTAGTCGCAAACCGTGGAGAGATTGCAATCCGGATCATTCGGGCTGCTCAGGAATTAGGCCACAAGGCAATTGCCATTTATGAAACTCCCGACAATGATGCTCTGCATGTCAGGATAGCAGATGAGGCAATCTGGCTTGGTGATGGTCCCAGAAAAGATTATCTGGATATTGCAAAAGTAATTAAGGCTGCCCGTAAATCGGGAGCTGATGCTATTCATCCCGGCTATGGTTTCCTGGCTGAAAATCCGGATTTTGCCAAAGCTTGTGAAGATGCCGGGCTTATTTTTATTGGTCCCACATCTGAAGTTATCACAAATCTGGGCAACAAGGTTATTGCCAGGCAGATAATGGCTGAAGCTAATATTCCCATGGTCCCGGGCACACAAAACCTTTTACCTGGAGATGAAGGGACAAAAACGGCACTTTCCTTTGCTGCAGAGTATGGATACCCCATCATGCTCAAAGCCACAGCCGGAGGCGGTGGTCGTGGTATCCGTCGTATTGAAAACGACAACCAGATGAAAGAAGAAATTCCCCAGGCCCGAGCCGAAGCGAAGGCTGCCTTCAATAATGATAGTGTTTATCTGGAAAAGGTAGTTATCAACCCCAAACATGTCGAAGTCCAGATTATTGCTGATGCCTCTGGCAATGTTGTTCATTTGGGCACACGGGATTGTTCTATACAACGCCGCAACCAGAAACTTGTCGAAATTGCACCCTCAATGATTCAGGATCAGTCAATCATTGACTCCATATGTGAAACTGCCGTCAAAGCAGCGAAAGCATCCCATTACACAAACGCCGGAACGGTTGAATTTTTGGTCGACAAGGACTTTAAATTCTATTTTATGGAGATCAATACCAGAATCCAGGTTGAGCATACCGTAACTGAAATGGTTACAGGTATTGATATTGTCAGAACCCAGATCAAGATTGCTTTCGGCAAACAACTTATTTTCAAGCAGGAGGATATTCAGATCAGGGGACATGCCATTGAAATGCGCATCAACGCTGAAGATCCCAAAAATAACTTCATGCCGGAAGGGGGCAAGACCGTCACCATCTACCGTTCACCCGGAGGCTACGGTGTGCGCCTTGATGGGTTTGTTTACCAGGGGTATACTATTCCCGAAGTGTATGATTCATTGCTTGTCAAACTTACAGTACATGGTTACAGCTGGAATGAAACAGTTGACAGGCTCAAGCGCTGCCTGACGAACTTCGCTATTGTCGGTCCAAAAACAACGATTCCCTTCTACCTGGCTCTTATAGACGATCCTGATTTCAGAAGAGGAGACTTTGACACCTCATACCTTGAAACCCATTCCCATCTGCTGGATTATGATGAGCAGAATACCGAGATCAACAAACTGGCAAAACTTATTGCCGAGATTCATTATAAAGAAGAGAATTCATACGCTATTTAAATATTCTTTAACCAAATATAAGGTACGAAAATGGAAAGAATTGTTCAAGGAATGAGTCCAAAGCAGGCACTGCAGATCTTACGTGAAGCGGACGGCTATTTTCTCACAAATACCATCAGGGATCTATCCCAGTCAGATTTTAAAAACAGGATTCTTTTGCATACAGATCTTTTAGCTGCAGAATCAAGGGAAAATGCAAATTATTTTTCACTGGAAATTACAGGTGGAGCGTCAGTTCATGTTGATATTTTGAGAAAACAGGTCGATCCTTTTCTGAAACTTGAACTGCTTCGTGAAATAATGCCGCACACAATGTTTCAGACACTCTGTAGAGGTGTCAACCTTTTCGGCTATAGACCATATCCACAGAATGTCATCCGTTTTGTTGTGAGTGAATTTGCCAAGTATGTTGATGTATGGCGTGTCTTTGATTTCATGAACCACATTCCAAATATGCAGGCGGTTTTTGAAGAGGTGCAGAAAGCCGGCAAAATACTTGAGCCTTCAATCTGCTTTTCGACAGGGCCGGAACATACAGACGAATTTTATGTTGGAAAAGTTCAGGAAATCCTTGATGTCACCGGCGATGATATTATTTTATGCATCAAGAACCATGGTGGACTCGGCACCCCAAAACGTATCGGAGAACTGGTTTCCGCTATCAAGCAAAAGTATTCTGATCTTGTTATTCATTATCATGGGCATAATACCGATGGCAATGATATAGGCCGTATCACCTCTGCAGTCCTTAATGGCGCAACCATTGTTGATGCGTCTGACCATGCATTCACCGGCTATTATGGCCCACCGCCATTGTTGAGTGTTATCCATACACTCAAAGAATATGGCAAAATTGCTGTAGGCCTCAATGAAGAAGCAGTTATAGAAACTTCAGAAGTGCTGCGCAGCGAACGCGATCATTACGAGTATTTCGAGTCACAGTTTAAAGGATTCTCTCCAACTGTTCAAATTCATAAGCTCCCTGGCGGAGCCATGGGCAGCAGCTTTGAACAGGCTGTTAAGGGAGAGTTTCTTGATAAAATGCCCACAATCCTGCATGATGAATTACCAAAAGCGCAAATTGAACTTGGCAACTGGTGGAGCGTGACTCCTGGTTCACAGATATTGTGGACAACTGCAGTTACCAACGTATTGGAAAATGATCGTTACGGTAACCCTTCCGGTGATCTGAAAAATCTTCTTCTAGGAAAATATGGTCCCTTCCCCTTTCATCGTCCTGCTGACTGGATATATGAAAAGGTTTTCGGAACAAACTGGAAACAGATTCTTGAAGATGAAGGTGGCGTTGAAGAAATCGAAGATATGGATATTGACAAAGAGCGTGAAACACTTGGTGACCGTTTGGGTCATACACCAACTGAACAGCAGTTGGTCACGTATCTTCAGCACCCCACCGATGCCGTAAACTTTTTTAAGTTTGAAGAAGAATTTGGCAGAACATATGTACTGCCACCCAGTATATTTCTCCGCCGAGGCGGCTATAAACTTGGTGAGACCCTGATGTTCAAAGACCATTTTGGCAAAGAGCATGTGATAGAGATTGGTCCCAAACAGAAAAATGAAAAAGGTGAATGGTCTATTTATCTTAATGTTGACCACCAGGAACGCAGCTATGTTTTCATGGAAGAAACAAAAGAAGCTGCAGCCTCTGCTGGCCCTCAGTTGAGTAAAAAAGAAATTGAGGGTCTGGCTAAAACAGGTGACATGAGAGCTACCTTTTCCTGCAATGTCTGTGAAATATCCGTGAATGAAGATGAAGAGGTTGCAGTCGGGGATAAACTGGCCGTTGTCGAAGCCATGAAGATGCAGACACCGATTATAAGTCAGGTTGCAGGAACAGTTGTCGAGGTCAACATAAAAATAGGTGACGCACTGAAGCCCGGAGATAAGATTATAAAAGTGATTACAGAAATAAAATAAGAAAAGTTTTATGC
>JAAXQI010000235.1 GCA_012974315.1 Desulfobacterales bacterium
GAATGCAATGGGTATGAAGAATTGCATCAAAGAAAAAAACAAAAGGAAGTTGAGGTATGGATTTAGTTGAATTAAAAGAACTGAAAATTAATGAGCTGATCAAACTTGCCCGGGACTACAAAGTGGAAGGCATAAGTGGTATGCGTAAGCAGGAGCTGATTTTTGCTATTCTTCAGGCAAAAGCCACCCAGGCAAAAGATGAGAAGAATGGCGTGGTAACCGGGCGTGGTGTGCTCGAAATCCTGCCTGACGGTTTTGGTTTCTTGAGATCTGCAGCCTATAATTATCTCCCCGGTCCAGACGACATTTATGTGTCACCTTCACAGATCCGGAGGTTGACTTTACGTACAGGCGATACTGTTGAAGGTCATGTTCGTTCTCCAAAGGACAGCGAGCGCTATTTTGCCTTACTGAAGGTGAAAAGTATCAACTTTGAGGCACCGGAGAAGGCCAAGGAAAAAACCCTGTTCTCGAACCTGACACCTCTTTTTCCAAACGAAAAAATAGAACTGGAAGCAAAAAAAGATGAATTTTCGACCCGTATAATGAATTTTATGTCGCCAATCGGCAAGGGGCAGAGAGGTTTGATAGTTGCTCCGCCAAGGACTGGAAAGACTGTACTATTACAGAAAATTGCCAACAGTATTGTTAAAAACCACAAGGAAGTTATTCTTATAGTTCTCTTGATTGATGAACGACCTGAAGAGGTCACGGATATGTCGAGAAACGTCAAGGCAGAGGTTGTAAGTTCCACTTTTGATGAACCGCCCCAGAGACATATACAGGTCGCAGAGATGGTAATCCAGAAGGCTAAAAGGCTGGTGGAGCATAAAAAAGATGTTGTTATCCTCCTGGACAGTATCACCCGGCTGGCTCGTGCCTATAATACAGTAACCCCGTCAAGTGGGCGTATTTTATCCGGTGGTGTTGAAGCCACCGCATTGCATCGGCCAAAAAGATTTTTTGGTGCAGCAAGAAATATTGAGGAAGGGGGGAGTTTGACAATTATTGCAACTGCCCTGGTTGAAACCGGAAGCAGGATGGATGAAGTCATTTTTGAGGAGTTCAAGGGAACGGGCAACATGGAACTTGTTCTCGACCGCAAAATGGCAGATAGAAGAATTTACCCAGCTATCGACATAAATAAATCCGGCACCCGAAAAGAGGATTTGCTGATAGATAAAGAGGAACTCAACAGGATCTGGATTTTGCGTAAACTTCTTTCTTCCTTAAATCCTGCTGATGCCATGGAATTCCTGATTGATAAAATGAAGGCTACAAAAACAAACGCAGAGTTTTTTCAATCCATGAACAGATGATTGCAATTTAATATGTTGCTCGTAATCATATATTTTGCCTAACTATTTTAAATTCTATTAATACAGCTTGCAAAAATACAAAATTTATATATAATTCGCCGTTTCCATCCGTCCGATCAAATTGATATTTTGGATGAGATCATTAGAAGATTAACGTTTTGCAAATAATAAAGAATCTAAGCCGCCTAGAGTTAGCGGCACTGTGATCTGATATAGATCATTTGCTGGAGGAAAGAGTAATGAAAAAAGATATCCATCCCGAGTACCACCAGATTAAAGCACAGTGTGCGTGCGGGAATGAAGTTGAGCTTGGATCAGTAAGCACTGAAATGAAAGTTGAGATATGTTCCGCCTGCCATCCTTTTTTCACGGGGAAACAGAAACTGATTGACTCCGCTGGTCGGATTGAGAAGTTTAATAAGAAGTATGCAAATCATATGAAAAAGAATTCGACTTCTGCTTAGCTTTTTAAACAGTTTTTCTACAGGGGACCTCCGATGCCGGAGTGTCCCCTGTTTTAGTTTGTTGCTTACGAAAGTTTTTATCTGGAACAATAAAAATTGTCGGCCCTGTAGATAAGCCTGGACTTCGAAAAAATACTGCGAACAGTTGGATCGTTTGTAATCAATTGTTTTTATTAGACCCCGTTGATGACTCCGAGGGGGTACTGAAAAGAATGCCCTGAAAGGGTGCTTCTCCTAAGTTTCCTTTAAGGCGCTTACCTGCGAAGTCATCAAAATTCAACTATTTACAAAATTATGTTTCCACAACTTGATGAACTCGATAAAAAACGCTTAAGCCTTGAGGAAAAGCTTTCCGATCCTGCCCTCATTGCAAACCAGCGAGAATACAAGAAAGTAGCACAGGAACATGCGCAGATTACCAAGTTAACTCCGCTCTGTATTGCTCACCAGAAAGTCCAGGAAGAGTTGGCGGAAAACAATAATATGCTGCAAGAGGAAGAAGATCCTGAGTTATTGGAACTCGTGAGAAGTGATATTCATCAATTACAGGAAAAGTCCAGCACGCTTGAAAATGATATAAAATTTTTACTATTACCGAAAGATCCCAATGATGAAAAGAACACTTTTCTTGAAATAAGAGCAGGCACCGGAGGCGATGAAGCAGCACTGTTTGTAGGCGATCTGTTCAAAATGTACAGCCGTTATGCTGTCACCCTGGGCTGGAAGGTGGAGATTATGAGCAGTAGCCCCATTGGTGTTGGTGGTTTCAAGGATATAATTGCCTTAATAAGTGGTAAGAATGTCTACAGTAAACTGAAATATGAAAGTGGGGTGCATAGAGTCCAGAGAGTGCCTGAAACTGAGACCCAGGGCAGAATACATACATCAGCTGTTACAGTTGCTGTTTTGCCTGAGGCGGAAGATGTAGAGGTTGATATTGCCCCCAATGAAGTGCGCGTAGATGTCTTTCGTTCTTCAGGAGCGGGCGGGCAGAGCGTGAATAAAACTGAATCAGCAATACGACTTACTCACCTGCCAACAGGTCTTGTTGTGCAGTGCCAGGATGAAAGATCCCAACACAAAAATAAAGCCAAGGCTATGAAAGTTCTGCAAGCTCGCCTTCTTGATAGAATGGAGCATGAGCAGCATGACAAGATCTCTGAAGACCGAAAAAGTCAGGTAGGCACAGGAGATCGAAGTGAACGTATCCGCACCTATAATTATCCCCAGGGCAGAGTAACTGATCACCGTATCCATCTTACTCTTTACAAACTTGAGGCTTTAATGTTGGGGAAAATTGATGAAGTAATTAACCCGCTGATTGTTCATTATCAGACAGAAGCTCTAAAAGAAATTCAATAAGCAGGCGGACTGTATTTTGTGACAGGTCTGAAAAGAGAAGACATAATCTGCATTTTTCAATATTTTTAAAAGTCCAATTCTGCAACTTGGAAATTTTTACAATCTCGTGAAAATAAAAGACTTATTCAAAAATGGAGTGCAGCGTTTAACTCAAGCTGGTATTCCAGAGCCTGAGCTTGAGTTAGCTCTGCTTCTAGCTCACGTGCTCAATATTGACAGGACTGCATTGTTACTTGCCGGAGATAAGGCATTAGATGATAATCAACTTGAAAAAGTTGAAATTTTATTTTCAAGGCGGCTGCACAGAGAGCCTCTAGCTTACATCACTGAAGAGAAAGAATTCTGGTCCCTGCCTTTTAAAGTTTCCAGGGATGTGCTTATCCCAAGACCCGAAACAGAGCTTCTCATTGAAATAACCCTGAAGACCATAAAAAATCAATGTGGAAGTCCGCAAGAACAAACAATAAATATCCTGGATTTAGGAACAGGCAGTGGAATAATATCTGTCGTGTTGGCCTTGGAGCTTCCGGCAGCAGCCGTTACAGCTATTGACCTTTCATACAAGGCATTGAAAATTGCAAAGCATAATGCTAAAAGGCATAAAGTTGCTGGAAGAGTCCAATTTATTAATTGCAACTGGTTTGGTGGAATATCATTAAAGGGGAAATATGATTTGGTGCTTGCCAATCCACCATATATAGCAAGGGACATACTTGAAAAGCCCTTTGGCCAAACCTGCGAATCTCTGCAGCCTGAGGTGGGGGGGTATGAACCCCATCTAGCTCTTGATGGCGGAGAACGAGGCATTCAGTCAATTAGTAGAATCGCAGAGGATTTAGAAAAAACTCTCAAGTCCGGCGGCTGGTTCTTTATGGAGATAGGGGCTGACCAAGCAAAAGAAGTGACCTCTATTTTTAAGGGAAAGGCCTCATATGATAATATTACAATTCATAATGACTATGCGGGATTGCCCAGAGTTTTTCAAGCCCAAAAAAAATGAGAAAAAAATTGTTCTGACATTTTCTCTTGCCCCTAGTGGGAATAAATATCTGCCGGAGTAAATATAAAGATTTATGGATAAATTGATCATAGAGGGAGGGCGTAAACTTCATGGGGAAATCCGCATAAGTGGTGCCAAAAATGCAGCCCTGCCATTGATAGCAGCAACCCTGCTGATACCGGGTTGGCATGTGATTCATAATGTGCCTGATTTACGGGATACCAGAACAATTCTGGTCTTACTCGAAAGTCTTGGTGCGATATGGAAAAGGGAAGGTGAGACTTTATCCATCAACACCGAAACCTTAAATAATTTAGAGGCCTCCTATGATCTGGTAAAAACCATGCGCGCTTCCATTCTTGTATTGGGGCCCTTGTTGGCGCGTATGGGGAAAGCCAGGGTTTCCCTGCCAGGAGGTTGCGCCATAGGTGCAAGGCCCATTGATTTCCATTTGCAGGCCTTGACAAAAATGGGAGCGGATCTCGACTTGGAAGATGGCTATGTCTCTGCTTTTACAGATGATGGCCTTTCCGGTGCGACTATTTGTTTTGATGTGCCTTCAGTTACAGGAACGGAAAATATCCTCATGGCTGCTGTCCTGGCAAAAGGTGTAACTGTAATCAAAAATGCTGCCCGGGAACCAGAGGTCGGCAATTTGGTTGATATGCTCATTTCCATGGGGGCTGACATTGCGGGAAGAGATACTGACCAGTTGACTATCCATGGAGCTAAAAGTTTAATGCCGGCAGAAGTCACTACTATTCCGGATCGAATTGAAACCGGTACATATCTGATAGCAGTTGGTGCAGCTGGTGGAGAGGTAACTTTAAAAAATTGCAATCCTGCTCATTTACCGGCTCTTTTGGAAAAATTAAGGGCAACCGGTCTTATTATAAAAGAATCAGTGAATTCAATTTTTGTTTCAAAACCCTCAATAGTGCATAGTATAGATATAAAAACCCAGCCGTATCCTGGATTTCCCACGGATCTTCAGGCTCAGCTCATGGCCTTGATGTCCCTGTCAAATGGGTTGAGCGTTATTACAGAGACAATCTTTGAAAACAGGTTCATGCATGTCGCTGAATTAAAGCGGATGGGGGCAGAGATACAAATCAATGGCAATAGTGCTATCGTAAAGGGGGTTAAACAGCTCAGAGGCGCCCAGGTAATGGCCACAGACCTCCGGGCCAGTGCTTCTCTGGTGGTGGCAGGTCTTGCAGCAAAGGGAGTTACGGAAATCTCAAGAATATATCACCTCGAAAGAGGTTATGAGAATATGGTAGAAAAACTCCAGGCACTTGGTGCCAGGGTGAGTAAAGAAAAAGATTGATCAGGGTAACGGCAGCCATATTTCCGCAGTTGTTCCCTGATGTTTTGTGCTGCTGATAGTTATCCCTCCTTCATGGGTCTCGATAATTTGTTTTACAATGGAAAGTCCCAGGCCCGTTCCATTTTCACGAGTTGTAAGAAAAGGATCATAAATTTTATCGATGATAAGGCTGGGGATGCCAATGCCATTATCGGTTATGGTGAGAATGGATTTTTCAGCCCCTGAATCATCAGTTGCTTCATGGGCGGTTATTTGAATTTCACCCACCTTGTTTCTTAATGATATACAGCTGTTGTGGAGGATGTTGAGGAGTAGTTTGCGGATTTGCTCAGGGTCAGCCCAGCAGGACATTTTCTCGGGTATAGTAATAACTGGCTGGCATTTTTCAGGCCAATCCTTTGTCTGCTGCAGAAGTTGGATTGCCTCATTAATAAGGGGCAGCATTGGAACCCATTCTTTTTCGGGCTCGATTGGTTTTGAAAAGGTGAGGAAGTCATTAATGCTGATCTGCAACCTCTTGCATTCCCGGGTAATTATATTCATCAGTCCTTGGTTTTGCGACTTGATATCACCACTGGAATCAAGTACCTGTGCAGCCCCGTAGATTGCAGCCAGGGGATTACGCAACTCATGGGCAATGCCGGCAGCCATTTCCCCAATAGTAGCCATTTTTTCTGCTTGCATGATCTGCTTTTCCAACTGTTTGGTCCGGCTGAGGTCCTGGAGCGTTATAACCTGAAAATTATCCTCAGTTCCTGGCATGTTCAGTTTTGCATAGGAATAACCGATGGGGATTTCCTGCCTGTCCTTCCTGGTGATTGTAACTTCTGAGCGATAAGTCTTATTAGCATCAAGCTTGAGATTGGGAAAAGCCAGATTAATATCCTTGTCAATCATTTCTGCTGCCCTGAAACCGGTTATATTTTCCGATATAGGGTTGAACGAAATGATGTTCTTCTGATTGAGTACAGTAATAATTCCGGATGGAATATCATCAAAAATCTTTTTATACAGTACTGATAATTGGTTATATTTTAAAGTTGTACTAATCAGTTCCTTTTCAGTTCTTTGCAACCGCTCTGAAAGAAGGGAGCTTAAGATGGCGGTTATAAAGAAGGTTAGTCCATGTATAGAAAAGAAATTCAGAACTGAGTTAATGTCTTGAAGCGGCATGTACCAGTAATTTTCAAAGTAATCAGGGCGATATCCGAAGTATTCCAGAAGCAGGACAGCTCCGTAACCAAGGGTGCATAATGCTGCAGCTGCCAGGCCGCCTCTGCGGCGAAGGATAAAACTCCCGGTAATGATCGGGAAAAAATAAATAATGGTGAATATGGACTGACTCCCGCCACTGTAATGGTTGAGAATGGCGATGAGAATGACATCCATAAGGATCTGCCCATAGGCGAAAGTAGAATAACGCCTGAGATGTTTCAGAATAAATGCTGAGCAGATCGTAAAGAGATAGACGGCTCCAACAAAGGCAACAACATAATAAAATGGTGGAGTGATTATGATCTTTTCGGTTGATTGCAGAAGAAGGTTGATGCCCAAGAGAAGAGTTAAGAACATCACGCGCAGAAAAAGCATCCACTGCAGCTGTTTTTTAAAGAGTGCTGATTTTTAAAAATTCTGCAGCACTTATTTTTGAGTTGTTTGTTTTGACAAGGGCATGTTCTATCATCTGCTTTTCAAGTTTTGCCATGACTTCATCAAGACCCTGATCGTATAATTCGTCTTCAGATTCAACAGCAACAAAGGCATCTGACTTCGCTAAAGACTTTCCCTCTTTCTTATAGGTAGAAAGGGTAAGACTTTCAGGGAGAATGATATTTGATGATTCCAGGGCAACTCCTCGTTCAATAATGTTTTCCAGCTCGCGGACATTGCCGGGATAATCATATTCCATGAGGACTTTCATGGCATATGATGAAATTTCCTGGATTACTTTGTCCATCTTGTCTGAATATTTTTTCAGGAAATGTTTAACAAGCAGAGGAACATCACCTTTTCTTTCACGCAGGGCCGGTACCCGAAGTGGAATGACAGCCAGCCGGTAAAAAAGGTCTTCGCGAAAACGGCCTTCAATGATCTCTTCTTCCAGGTCTTTATTTGTTGCAGCTATAATCCTGACATTTACTTTAATAGTATCAGTACCACCGACACGTTTCAGTTCTCTTTCCTGCAGGACACGCAATAGTTTGGTCTGGATAAGAGGTGTTAATTCACCAATTTCATCAAGAAAGACACTGCCACCATCAGCCAGTTCAAAGAGGCCGATCTTGTTTGAAATAGCACCGGTGAAAGCACCTTTGACATGTCCGAAAAGTTCACTCTCCAGCAGACTTTCCGGTATGGCACTGCAGGTGATGGGAACAAAAGATTTATGCGCCACCTTGCTCAGGTTATGTATGGCCTGGGCAACCAACTCCTTACCGGTACCTGATTCTCCATATATAAGAATACTCGCAGGGGTGGGGGCAATGCGTGATATAAGGCTGAAGATTTTGAGCATTTCCTGGCTGTTGCCAATGATGCCTTCAAAAGATTCGGTCTCGGGAGAGATTTCTCCTGTATAAGCTGGAGTGGCCGTAGAAATTGCTGACTTGATAATGTTAATGATCTCATCAACTTTGAAAGGTTTGGTGATATAGTCAAAGGCTCCGCTCTTCATGGCAATTACAGCCTTCTCCGGGGAGGCGAATGCTGTAATCATGATTACGGGTATTGAGCTGTTGATTTCCTTTATTCTTTCCAGCAGGGAAAGGCCGCCTATCCCGGGCATTTTTATATCAGAAATTACAAGGTCAAAGGTATGGCCTTGGATCAAATCAATTGCGCTGGTTGTCTCAGATGCAGTGAAAACTTCATATCCTTCTTTTTCAAGAAGGATTTTCAGGAATTCACGCATGCTCAGTTCATCATCAACCACAAGAATGGTCGGCATTTTTATCTCCAAGATAATTCAATCAATGCTGATGACAGCAATAAAGTGATTAAGGGTTTAATAATAGTGTGTTAGTTGGACAGCAACCGCACTAAATGGTTACAATGTGTCTTGTAGATTGTCAACGAACAATAATGCTAGACATTCCTAGACAATTCAAGCATATCCAGCGCCCATACATTATCAAAGATTTAGACGAAAAATGTGTCCGCCTCGTGCTTCTCGAATTATCACTTCGTGCCCTGTCCAGGAAACCGGCAATAATAACTTGCGCAAGTGATATGAGTTACTTATAAGTACTATAAATAATTAAATATGGCACTCATTTCCGTTTGTCGATGGCTGTTTGCACAGTTTACGGCAAATAATGGGTGCCCATATTGAAAAAGAGAATATATATATCTGGAAGTACCTATTGGTCAGGGGACCCATACATGGCGGGATGATAATGGGGACGGGGTACAGGATCTCGACGAATTTTATCTGGCAATAAATCCGGATGAACGGATATATATCAAAATATTTGTCCCAACCGATGATT
>JAAXQI010000220.1 GCA_012974315.1 Desulfobacterales bacterium
CCATAGTATTGATTACTGCTGCAACAATTACACTTACTGTTTTAATTTTTAATAAAAAGATTGTTGATGGCCTCTGCCAACTGCATATTCCGCTTTTGCCTGCTATCTTTTTAGAAAAAATAAGGGAAGTGTATCGGTCAATGTATGAATACCGGGAGCATAAAGGAATATTTGGCAACTGTATTGCACTCACTGTTTTAGGGCAAACGTCTTTCATAATCGTTAATTTCCTTTTGGCCACAAGTCTTTCCATTGATATACCCATTGGCTTCTTTTTCTTTTTTGTACCCATCTTATTGATCATGGGTGTGGCCCCGTCGGTGAATGGTATAGGTGTCCGGGAGGCTACTTTTCTGTTTTACCTCACCGAGTTTACAACACCTGAAAAGGCTTTAGCCTTATCCTTATTAACTACTTTTTTCATGATTTTCGTGGGAATTATTGGGGGGATAATTTATGCCTTTAAGGGAGGTATTGGTTCAAGTATAGAAAGAGTTACACTTGATTGAATTATTCTTGATTTGCTCTACCATCTCACCAGGAAATCGGGTATAGTGGCCAGCCGTTTTCAAACACAACCTGACACTTTAAAATATAGTAACCAATTGGAGGAACATAATGAAATTGATATTATTAGGAGCCCCAGGGGCAGGCAAGGGAACTGTAGCAAAAATATTAACAGCCATAGATGGTTCGGTTCAGATTTCCACTGGAGATATTTTGCGCGGCGCAGTCCAGGCGGGAACAGAACTTGGTAAAGAGGCAAAATCATACATGAATCGAGGCGATCTGGTTCCTGATTCCCTGATCATGGGAATAATGGAAAAAAGACTGCAGGAAGACGATTGTAAAAAAGGTTTTCTCCTTGATGGGTTTCCAAGAACAATTCTCCAGGCTGAAGAGTTGAAAGTTCTGCTGGCCAAATTAGATATTACTCTCGATATGGCAGTTAACATAGATGTACCCCGGGACGTAATCCTTGACAGGTTATGTACACGGAGAACCTGTGAGAATTCCAAATGCCAGGCAATCTATAATGTGAAGAGCAACCCGCCAAAACAGGAAGGAATCTGTGATAAGTGCGGAAGTGCTGCTATCCAGAGAGAAGATGAGACAGAAGAGGCTATTTTGCACAGGCTTCAGACCTATAATGATAAAACAGCACCTTTGATTGGGTTTTATGAAAAGGAAGGACTGGTAAAAACTGTTTCCGGTACCTCCAGTGACATTGTTGTACTGGAATTAAAGGAAGCTCTGGGTTTCTAATCGCTCTACATTATTTATAAGCCCGCAAGGTATGAGGAGTTTTTATTTAATGGGATCTGAAAATCCTGAAAATATAACAAGTGAGACAAAAAATGTCAGAATCGCCTGTAATTAAAACGGAATTCAAGGATTTAAAACTCATCCATCGCGGCAAGGTCAGGGATCTTTACGAAGTTGACAATAAGCTCCTCATGGTTGCAACTGACCGTATTTCAGCCTTTGATGTGGTAATGGATGATCCTGTCCCCAATAAAGGTAAAGTTCTCACCAGGCTTTCTTTGTTCTGGTTTGATTTTTTGGGTGATATCTTGCCTAACCATTTGATTACTGCGGATGTCGACCAATATCCATCTGCCTGTCAGCCGTATTTGAATGAACTGCGCGGCAGAAGCATGCTGGTTAAGAAGGCCAAACCTCTACCGATTGAGTGTATAGTCAGAGGATATCTCTCAGGTTCATTCTGGAAAGCATATCAGAGGGATACCAATGTCTGCGGTTTTCCGTTACCCTCAGGCATGGTTGAGTCAGACAAATTTGATAACCCTCTTTTTACACCCTCAACAAAAGCTGATCTGGGACTGCATGATGAAAATATTTCCATTGAGCAGATGGAAGAAATTGTGGGTAAGGATGAAGCTGGAAAGATCATTGATGTGTGCATGAAACTATACCAGAAAGCAGCTGATTATGCCTTGAGCCGAGGTATTATTATTGCGGATACAAAGTTTGAACTAGGTTGGTATAAAGGAGAATTGATTCTTATAGACGAGGTTCTTACCCCTGATTCATCCAGGTTCTGGCCTTTGGATCAATATACACCAGGGTCCGGACAACCAAGTTTTGACAAACAGTTCCTGCGGGATTATTTGTCAACGCTTGATTGGGATAAAAAGGCTCCTGCACCGCAACTCCCGGAAGAAATTCTTGTAAAGACCGGGGCCAGATACGGAGAAGCTGTTGACAAAATTATAGGCACCTGATTTTACGAAAAGAGATATTTTTAAACAGTGTATCGGGTTTGATTTTCAAGGACTGGCAGAAAGATTTTCTTTGCCTGGTCCATGAAAGATGTATCTGCCAGTTCCATGTCTTTAAAACAAAGGGAATTATAGGGGTCGTTTTTTTCAGCAATTGTATAAAATGCATCTCCTTCCCATTCTTTTTTAGCCTTTAATAGTGCTTCTTCTTCACCCCTGCCTTTATAAATTTCCTGGGCAAAAACATAGGAAGTCCGTGGGAAGAAGTGCAGTGGTTCTGAAAGGCCCTGCCAGTACAAGTTGAGCAATTGTACAAGGTGAGAACTGTTTTCGGAAACGGGAATGTACTTATAAATTTTATCTTTGCCTGCTAGAAAAGTATTCATTTCTGAACCAGGTTTTTCCTGGTTGTTAATTTTGTTAAACACCAGATGGCTTATCCAGGCCCGAATCACATCCTGTGCTTTAATTTTTGCATAACGGTATTGTACCATGCCGGTTTCCATGAGATTGTCCAAACGCCCAGAGATCTTGAAATCATTCAACTCAAGATTGATATTCTGCTGCCCCAGTTCGTTTTGTGAAAACAAAGTATCCAGAGTTCTTTTAAATGATTGCACAGTAGACACCATTTGATCGAAATGTATCTTTCCCATTTTACCGTGTGGAAGTAGACCTTCAGCTCTTTTAGCCTGGTAAAGTTTGTCAATGTCCAGTTCTTCCATGAGTTGTAGCAGAATCTCATTTTCCAGTGTGTATCTATCCAACCCTTTAATGGCAAAAGGTTCACTGGTATTGTGGCGCTGATTTTCTTCAATGGATGCAATACCAATCCTTTTGACCAGAAGATATCGTGCCGGATAAGAAAAGAACCTGATCAATTCAGATAGTTCTACATGTTTGTATGTATCGAGTGGTGTAGAGAGTGGAGATGTAATAGTGGGATGTATCTTATGTGACTTTGATGTAAGGGAAACTGCTGCACCACAATTTTCAGTAGAATAGCTGAAAAGGTTTTTCTTGTTTACCTGATCATTTGGGCTGAAGTAGTCAGGATGAAAAGGTTGTAATCGATGGTTTGTAGTAAGATGATTTATTATCTCAGTGGAAGAATCATACTGGCCTTCTATTGCATATCCCTGTTCAATATAATCCATGAGTTCACTTACAAGGACAGACGGAGGTTTTATGCTGCCATCCTGGATTGATTGTCCAGCAAAGCTTATATAGAGATTTTGACGTGTTGACAGGATTGTCTCAAGAAATAGGTAGCGGTCGTCATAGCGTCTGGAGCGGTCTCCCCGTTTTGGATCAAGGGCCATGAGGTCAAAGCTTCTTCTGCGACCCGGGCGCGGGTATAAACCGTCATTCATGCCTAGCAGACAAATTACTTTAAACGGGATAGCCCGCATGGGAAGCATTGAACAGAAGGTGATGGACCCGGTCAAAAAACCTGCTCCACCAGATATGCTTGAATACCGTTCCTCAAGGGCGCCGAGTAAATATGATTGAATCACATCAATTGGTAATAGAGTATTGAAGGATGTCTGAGATTGCTGTTTTCTTAAGCCATAGAGTGACTGGTGCAGAAGTCTGTCATCTGTTTCAAATGTTTTATCTGCAAGCAGGAATTTTTCTTTAACAAGAAGGAGGATTTCAGACCATTCTGTAAGGGTATGTTTTTGTTCCAGAGTTTCTGACAGATCAAAAAGTGCTTCTGTGTAATCGAGAAAATTACCAAGAAGTTTTGTGTCGTTTCCTTCTATTGAATCATATGGAAGTATATTTTCGAAAAGATCTTTATTATTTCCAGGTGTAGCATATCCTAATAACAATCTATCAAGACCTGCTCTCCAGGTATTTTCACCATAATTGGGAAGGTTGAATTTTTTCTTGTGTTCCTGGTCAATTCCCCAGCATATGCGGGTTTGGTAAATCCATCTTTCCAGAGTGGAAAGTTCTTGATCATTAATGAAGAACCGGTTTTTAACCGGTTCTGTCTTCAGAAGTCCAATGATATCAATGCTACTGAAGCGGCTTTTGAAAAGTGACAGGATTTCAAAAAAAGAATCGATATATTTACTCGATTTTTTGATGGATTGATCAGAAATGCTGTATGGCATTCTGTTGTCAGTTAAATTGCCTGCATCAAAAACTGCACGAATTAGAGGGGCATACTCGTTTATGTCCGGGGTCATGACGAGAATGTCCCTTGGCTCAATCAATTTATTATCAGAAGATTCGTCGAAAAATCCCAAAAGTTGGTCATGGAGTATTTCAACTTCGCGCATGGGACTGTGACAGGACTGAAAAGTGATTGAGGTATCGCTGTTTTTGATTTTCTTTGTAACAATTGATGAGTGAAGTGATTGCCCAGGATTTCCACGTAAATAAAGTATATCTTGCTGGATACAGGACAGGAGGGTTTCTGATCCTGGATCCTGGAAGAATTCCAGGTCTTCACAGGGTAACTCTTGAACCATTGCCAGGAAGTCTCTACCCAGATGTCCCATGGATGACAGAAGGTTGTTGCCATGTTCAAGATGCAATATGTCCGAAGTTGATGCGGTTTTCCTGCTGATTTTTACAATGTCCCTGTCAGCAATGATATCAAACCAGAATTCCATGCAGGGATTCATTATAAAAAGATGCAGGTCAATATGACGTGCCAGGGCTGAAAGGACTTTCAGGTGATAGGGGGGGAGTGATGATATGCCAAATACAGAGATTCTTGTCGGTAGTTGCCGTTTATCAAATCCAGGGTCTAGAATTTTTACCTCAAAATATTTTAAAAGTCTGGCCCGGTGGTGACCTGATATGTTTTCGTTTTTCTGTAACCGTTTTACGAGATGGGCCCATAAAAGAGACTGCCATTTATGTTCAGCGATAGGAGTATTCGTATGGGCCTCCCAATCCAGAACCATACTCGGCCTGAAAAGGGTGTACTGGTCGAATAAGTCAGCTGTTTCACGTGCAAACTGGTAAAGTTTAAGTCCATTATCAGACTGAAGATAGTGTTGTATTTTTTTAAAATGAGGATCATTCAGGAGCCCAGGAAGAATGTCCATAAGGTGCCAGGTGATAAACTCTTTATCATAGGGAGATGAATCAGAAATATCCGGCATGAAAAGCTTGTAGATATTGCGGATGAATGTGTTAGGAAATGGGCATTCACAGTTAGCCCAAATTTTTAAGCGGCTGGCTGTTTCCAAAGATAACCAGCGTGCCATACCTCTGCTCTGAATGAGAATGATTTCTTTTTTTAAAGGCGGGAGAGGCTCAGAATGAAGTAGTTCGGCAAGATTGTCAGCAAGGATTTCAAGCCGGTTGCCGGTATAAAGATAAATTCCAGGCATGGATAAATCCTAACGAGACAATTTTTGCTGCTCCCAAAAAGAAGCAGGCAAAATATTAACTGGAAACGTCTGTGACCAGGCCTGATTTAACCCTGTCACGACCGTCTTCTTTGGCTTTGTAAAGGGCCTGGTCAGCTGCACAAATAAGAATTTTCGGGTCTGTTCCCTGTAGTGGGATAATAGCTGAAACGCCTATACTGACGCTGACAATATCAGATACTTTAGATTTGGCATGTTCAATTCTTAAATCTTTAATTGCCAGGCGCATTTCTTCAGCCACCTTAACCGACCCGTTTAAATCCGTATCGGGCAGAATTCCTGAAAATTCCTCACCCCCGTAACGAGCCAGGAAATCTGTCTCCCGATGTATGGCTGAATCAAGGCCTTTAGCAAACTTTTTGAGACAATCATCTCCACCCTGATGACCATAATGGTCATTGTAGAGCTTGAAAAAATCAATATCCAGCATAAGAAGCCCAATAGATTTTTCACTCCGCATGGCCCGATTCCATTCTTTATTAAGAGTTTCGTCAAAGTTCCTGCGGTTGGCAATTCCCGTCAGGCCATCCAAAGAGGAGAGTTTTTGCAGGGTACGATTGGCTTCGGCCAATTTTGCCTTACTCTCTTCAAGGGCCCTGAATGCCTCGTCTTTTTGAAGTTGGTTAATGTAAGCCTGGGAGTGGTATCTGACTCGGGCTATCATTTCAATCTTATCAGGGAGTTTGACCATGTAATCATTGGCTCCGAGACTGAATGCCTTACTTTTTATGGATGCTTCATCTTTTGTAGACAGGAGAATGATAGGGATCTGCGCAGTATCTTTGTTCACCCTGAAGTAGCGCACCATCATTAGTCCGTCAATATCAGGCATAACCAGGTCCTGGAGGATAACAGTTGCGTTGATTTCAGTAGCAAGTTTTATCCCTTTTGTGGGATCCTGACAGTAGTGAAATTCAATATCCTTTTCGCTGCTAAGAGCTCGGCGAACAGCCTCTGCAATCATTGCCTGATCATCAATGAGCAGTACGGTAATTTTATGATTTTCCAAAGAGAGTTTTGATCTCGTGTCACTCATTATTTTTTACTCTGTTTAAGAATGATATAATTATTGATAGCCTTACCGATCTTGCTGGCAGGTAGAATGTCTGTTACTCCGCCAAGCTGAACTGCTGCCTTGGGCATGCCATATACTATACTTGAGTCTCGGTCTTGGGCAACTGTATAGCATTTACGATTATGAACTGCAAGAAGACCTTCTGCCCCATCTCTTCCCATGCCGGTCAGTAACGCAGCAACACCATTGCCGGGCCAATGCTGGGCAACGCTTACGGACGAAATTCTTCATTATTCCCTTTTTGTGTAAGTATATATATTTTATTTGTTTGAAAAAAATAAAGACGCCTTATTTCCCAAATATAACC
>JAAXQI010000223.1 GCA_012974315.1 Desulfobacterales bacterium
ACTTAATAATGGAAATATTCTTGGAGGTTTGGCAAATTCAAAAATCATTTTTCTTTGTATTTATTTCCTTAATAGTATCTCCTTTTTGTTTTTTGATATAGCTGATATGCTGTTTTTAACTGGCTGATGAAGTCCCTGTCGGGTATGGATTTTTCCGGAGCCTCGGATTACCGGCTCCTGGACCGGCGGGTTGCTGACGCGGTTGTCGATATGAAAGAACGGGTCCGTTTTTTCAGGGTCATGACGACCTGGGTGGGTTTCCGGGAGGTACGGATACCATTTAGCGTTTCGGAGCGGATGGCCGGGAACAGTGCCTGGCCCAAGCGGCAGCTTGTCACACTGGCGCTCAGCGCCTTAACTTCGTTTACTGCAAAGCCTCTCTTTGGACTCGTTGTTACTGGAATAATCGGTATTTTCCTTTCAGTTGCCCTTGGTGCCCAGGCCCTTTTTTCATGGCTCATGGGTATAGCGGTCAGCGGTTGGACATCATTAACACTGGTTATTTTGTTTTTCGGGTCTGCCAACCTGATGGCGGTGGGGATTGTCGGGGTGTATGTCAGCAGGGTCTTTGATGAGGTGAAACAGCGGCCGGTATATCTTCTCCGGCAAACATGCGGAATGCTAGAGTCGGTGGTGAACGATACGTCAATGGAAGTGGGGGAATCCGGAAAGCCCGTTCGGGAATGAATATCCGCGGGTATCTGAGTATTGCTTTTCTCTTGTGTGTAGCTTGGAAATTGTTGAACCCTAAATCTCTCCTGTCTGAAGGATATTAAGTCTTTCTGTTTATAGACCCTTTGTGTTGGTTTGCCTTGTTTGTTATTAAGAGCATAATAACTATTAAATTTTCTCGGTAGCAGGATCTGGATATTTAAATGCCAATATTATTTAAACTGAGCGGGGATTTATAAGGTAACAATATATCACAAAAAATAACATCCCGGAATTTCAAACAAGTGACTTAGCACGATGCAATTTAAACAAGAGTTAGAGCCAGGGATATTGATCAGACGGTATAAAAGATTTCTGGCAGATATAGAGTTGTCGGATAAAAAGGTGTTAACGGTTCACTGTCCCAATACCGGTTCCATGCTGGGCTGCAGCGAACCAGGCAGTCCGGTGATGATATCCCGCTCTGATAATCCGGGACGTAAATATCTCTATACCCTTGAAATGGTTCAAGCCGGTTCTGCCTGGGTGGGGGTAAACACATCGCTAACCAATAAACTTGTGCGTGAGGCCCTTGAAAAAAAGGTAGTGCAAGAGTTTGGCAATCTCGATTCAATTGCCCAGGAGGTAAAAACATCGGCTCACACCCGGTTGGATTTTCTATTGGAACGAGAAGGTATGCGGATTTATATGGAAGTTAAAAACTGTTCTTTGGCAGAAAACCGGGCAGCAATGTTTCCGGATGCGGTAACAGCTCGGGGCACTAAACATTTATATGAACTCGCTGCTTTAAAAAAGCAGGGGCATGGAGCTGCTGTGTTTTTCTGTGTGCAGCGGCGGGATGCTGATTGCTTCATGCCGGCCCGTCATATTGATCCGGTTTATGCTGAAACTCTTGCACAGGTGGCCGCAGAAGGAGTCATGGTTCTTGCATACCAGGCCGATGTCAACCCCCGGGAGATAACAATAACCAGAAAACTGCCTGTAAAGTTGGCAGCAAAAGATGTATTGTGAACAGAATGGATGGGAAAATAATGAATGAAACACAGGCCAAGGGCGTGGTGCTCTTGAGTGGAGGGCTTGATTCCACAACAGTGCTGGCTCTGGCAAGAAACGAGGGTTATGCCTGTTACAGCTTAAGCTTTCAATATGGCCAACGACAGTCCATTGAGCTGGAAAGGGCAAAAGAAAATAGCGTCAAGCTTGGAGCTGTTGACCATCTGGTGCTCAATATAGGGCTGGATGCAATTGGTGGTTCAGCACTTACAGGTGCAATAGAAGTGCCCAAGGGGCGTTCTTTTGATGATATGGAGACAGGTGTCCCCCAGACTTATGTACCTGGAAGAAATACCATTTTTCTGTCCTATGCCATGGCCTGGGCAGAAGTGCTTGGCGCAGATAATATTTTTATAGGCGTTAATGCTCTGGATTACAGCGGCTATCCTGACTGCAGGCCTGAATATATCAGTGCTTTTGAAAAAATGGCCAATTTGGCCACCAGGGTTGGTACTGAAGAGAAAAGATCGTTGATTATTCATGCCCCACTTCTGCATATGACCAAGAGCGAGATTATATTAAAGGGGGTTGCACTTGGTGTTGATTATGCAACAACACACAGTTGTTATGATCCTGGCCAGGAGGGTGTGGCATGTGGTGAGTGCGATTCCTGCCGTTTGCGGCTTAAGGGGTTTGCTGAAGCAGGTATAAAAGACCCGCTACCGTATAAAAACAGGGTGGAATAATGGCAACTCCTGATAGTTCACAGCAGATATCGCCCCTGGGTCAGCTTTTTATGGTGGGACTGCCCGGAGTTACACTGGATGACTCAACCAGGCGCCTGATAGAAGTATTCCGGATCAACAACTTTATTTATTTTAAAAGAAACGTTGAATCGCCCGGGCAGTTGAAAAAGCTTTCAGACGATCTTTATAAGGCTTGCGCCCGGAACAATCTTGGTCCTCCGCTTATTGCTATTGACCAGGAGGGAGGGTCTGTTACGCGTTTGGCCCCTCCGTTTACCCAGTTTCCCGATGCCAGGGTATTGGCACAGGATGAAAATCCAGAAAATGCTTTAAGTGAATATGCCCGTGTTTGCTCAAGGGAACTCACGGGTATCGGCGTTAATTATAATCTGGCTCCGGTTATGGATGTCTGCAAGGCAGGTGCAGGATATTTTATGGAAAAGCGTTCCCTTGGGGGTGACCCTGAACTGGTGGGCAGGCTCGGTATTCATGTTATCAGGGAAATGCAGACCCGTGGTATTGCCGCCTGTGCCAAACATTTTCCAGGCCTGGGCGCGGCCGTTGTGGACCCCCATTTAGAGCTTCCATATGTTGTAAAAGCAGAGCCAGATATACGCGCACAGGATATTCTTCCATTTCAGCAGTCTATTGCTGCTGGTGTTGCTTCTATCATGACCTCACATACCATTTACCAGTATCTGGACCCGGAAAATCCGGCGACCCTGTCAAAGAAAATTCTTACTGGCATGCTGCGCAATGATCTGGGATATGATGGCGTTGTCATAACTGATGACCTGGAAATGGGCGCCATTGAAAAGGAGGGAGACTTGGGGCAGGCAGCGTTGCAGGCTTTTACAGCAGGGGCTGATCTGCTGCTGATATGCTTCAGCCATGAAAAAGTTATTGATGCACTTGGCAAAACTGCCAGAGCCATTGCGGGAAACCCGGATTTGCAGACAAGAATGCAGGAAAGCGTCAGGCGGGTGACAGCTATGCGGGATACATTTGCGCAGAGGTAATCAGGCGGATAGAGCGTTATGGGTTATTCTGCCGGCGCAGATTGTGAGAAGAGCTCTTCCTTGAAGCTGAGCGCCAATAAAGGGTGAGTTTTTGCTTTTGGAAATAATGTCTTTTTCGTGCAGGACAAAGCGATATTCCGGGTCTATAACCGCAATGTCGGCATCAGACCCAATGGAAAGCGAACCACCCTTGACCCCAAGAATTTTAGCCGGATTGGCTGACAACAATTCTACCAGCCTGGCTTCATCAATATAACCTTTTCTGAAGAGGGCCAAAGTGAGCGGCACAGACGTCTCCAGGCCAATGATGCCGTTAGCGGCCTGGTCAAATTCTATATCCTTTTCCAATACTGAATGGGGGGCATGGTCTGTGGCGATGACGTCAATGGTGCCGTCACTTATGGCTTTAATGACGGCTTCAAGGTCTTTCTGCGTGCGCAGTGGCGGGTTCATTTTTGCATTGGTGTCGTAGTCTTTGACAGCCTCCTCTGTCAGGGAGAAATAATGAGGGGCTGTTTCTGCGGTTACGGGGTTTCCTTTCTGCTTGGCAAACCGGATGAGCCGAATAGATTCCTGTGTGCTGATATGGGCAAGATGAATGGGGCAGCCTGTGTACTCCGCCAAAGCAAGGTCGCGATATACCATGACTTCCTCAGCTAAATTAGGAATACCCCTCAGGCCCATTCTTGTTGAAACAACCCCTTCATTCATGGCACCGTTGCGGCTGAGGCTGAAGTCCTCAGAGTGGGAGATAACCATGATGTTATGATTGGAGGAATATTCTAAAGCCCTGCGCATCAGCTGACTGTCGGCCACCGGCTTGCCGTCATCAGTAACAGCGACAGCTCCTGCTTTTTTCATCTCACCAAATTCTGCAAGGCTTTCGCCCTGCAAACCTTTGCTGATGGCCCCCACAGGATACACCCTGGCAGAAGCATTTTCTGCCTTTTCTAAAATGAGCCTGGTTACCGATTGACAGTCATTGACCGGGTTTGTATTCGGCATGCAGGCAACAGCGGTAAAACCGCCTGCGGCAGCGGCCCTGGTGCCTGTTTCTATTGTTTCTTTGTGTTCTTCGCCCGGTTCCCGCAGGTGGACATGCATATCAATCAGGCCGGGGACAATCCATTTCCCCTGCAGGTCAATGGAAAGGAGATTTTTAGGCAGGGGCGAAGTTTTCTGGCGTCGGGTGAAAATGGCTTTAATCTTACCTTTTTCAATGAGGAGGCTGGCTTTTTTATCCACCCTGTTGACAGGATCAATGATTCTGCCGTTTTCCAAGAGTATGGCTTGTAGCCGGGTCATTTTTATGCTCCTCCGATAACGAGATACATCAAGGCCATGCGGATAGCCACACCGTTGGTTACCTGGCCAAGGATAACGGACTGGAAGCTGTCCGCTACATCGGGTGTCAGCTCAACCCCTCTGTTGATAGGTCCTGGATGCATGACAATCGCATCTGGTTTGGCGATCTGTAAAATCTGCCGGTTAATGCCGAAAAATGAAGCATACTCTCTGAAAGAAGGAATCAACGGGTCATTCTGTCTTTCTTTCTGGATGCGAAGAGGCATGATAACATCGGCATTTTTGACAGCCTCCTCAATGGTTCTGCAAACCGTGGCCCCCAGGTGGGCGATTTTTTTGGGGATGAGTGTGGCTGGTCCGCTGACAAAAACGTTTGCCCCCATTTTGGAAAAGCCGATTATGTCGGAGTGTGCAACCCGGCTGTGGCTGATATCGCCAATGATAGCAACCTTGAGTCCTTTGATCTTGCCTTTATGTTCTTTGACAGTCATCAGATCAAGTAGCCCCTGGCTGGGATGTTCATGGGTGCCGTCACCGGCATTTATGACCGAAGTGCTTATGCGGTTAGCCAGGTAATTGGATGCGCCGGAACTGGGATGTCGCATAATGATGATATCTGGCATCATGGCTTCAATATTTTTAGCCGTGTCAGCCAGGGTTTCACCCTTTGTAGTACTGCTTGTCGAGGCTGAAATACTGAAGGTGTCAGCACTCATCCGTTTGGCTGCAATATCAAAAGACAGGCGGGTTCGTGTGCTTGGTTCAAAAAACACGGTAACGACAGTTTTGCCGCGCAGGACAGGAACTTTTTTGATGGATCTGCCTGAAATTTCTTTGAATGATTCTGCTGTATTGAGGATGTGCTCGATATCTGGAACAGAGAGGTGATCGAGGCCGAGAATGTGTTTATGGGCAAAAAGGTACTCGCTGCTCATGCTGGTCCTTTGTTTATGCCGTCTTTCAAAATAGCTTCAATTGCAAACTTTCTAATTGGATAACAAGAGATGGAAAAAGTCAAGCAAATGAAACAAAAAAATTACTTTTAAAGGATTGAACTAATTTATCTTATATATAGTAAAGGCTAATGAATCAAGTGGCCAATTCTGTTCCAGCGGACTGAGAAGTTTTTCTTATCCCAGGACCAGTAGAAGATGAAGGCTTTTCCTTTTACCGCCTTCAAATCGACAAAGTTCCAGAACCTGCTGTCATAACTGTTATCCCGGTTGTCACCCATTACGAACAGAGAGTTTGCCGGTACTGTTTTCAGTCCCATGTTGTCACGGCCCTGTACCCCTGCGGGAAGTATTTTACTATCAAGGAAAATGGCATAGCTGTCATCCTGCGGTTCGCCATTTACATAAACCTTTTTATTCTTGATTTCTATCTGGTCACCTTCCGTTCCAATAACTCTTTTTATATAGTCCTGTGAAGGATTTAAGGGGTACTTGAACACGACAACATCGCCTCTTCCCGGCTTTTTTACGGGGATCCACGTGTTGCCGCTGAAGGGATCTTTTATGCCGTATATGAATTTATTGACAAGAATATGATCCCCTATGAGAAGGGTGTTAAGCATGGAGCCGGAAGGAATTTTAAAGGCCTGGACCACAAATGTTCGGATAAAAAGTGCAAGCAATAGAGCGATGAGGATCGCTTCGATATATTCACGGATGGTGGATTTGCGTTTTGGTTGAGAGGTTTCTTCAGTCAATGAGATAACTCCTTAGGTTCCTACCGAATTTTGCTACATTCGCAGATAAACACCCTTTCAAGGCACTCTTTATTAGTACCCCCCTGAGGGGTATAAACTTCGAATTTGAAAAGTCTCGCAGTCGGCAACAGGGACCAATAAAATATTAGGCTTCAGGAAAATACAAGCCCGTCGAGTGTTTCTCGAAGTCTCACTTCGTTCCCGATTTATGAGATCGACAATTTAAAATCCGGATTGTTTTAAACTAAAACAGGCGAAAAAACAAGAAGGATTAAAGAGTTTCATTTTTTGGTGAAAGGTTTGCAGTGCATTATAAGCACAATTGTATGAAATAATGAATTGCTCTGTTTATTAAAGCGCATTTTTTCTAAAGCATTGGTTTTTTGAGAAATTGTAAACTTGATTTGCGATAATTTCTTCCTTTCTGTATGCTGCCGTAAAAAAGGTTTACCTTCTCCCGATGCAATTTAAAATGGCTCGGCGAAACAAATTGAGGCGCAGGTTGTCAATCCGAGAAATTGTTACCAGGGTATTTCCAGCACATATTGGATCTTTAAAAATATAAAT
>JAAXQI010000230.1 GCA_012974315.1 Desulfobacterales bacterium
GTAACGCAACAACCCAATGATTATTGTGTAACGCAACAACCCAATGATTATTGTGTAACGCAACAACCCAATGATTGACAGACACAAAATTACAGCCACCCCCTTTCTCCTTGAAATATTTCTTCAACTTGATATTGTAAATGATATTCATTCTTATATTCATTTCCGTTTCTTCAACAGGAGGTGCGTTATACCACAGGCAAAATGGCAGGGTGCGGTTCTGGCCGACAGCGACGCAACAATTATCATTGAAGGAAACCATTACTTCCCGCCCGACTCTGTTGACCGCCAGTACTTCCAGGAAAGTAATACCCATACCACCTGTCCGTGGAAGGGCGAAGCTTCCTATTTCACCATTAAAGTAGGCGACCAGGTCAATCCGGATGCGGCCTGGTATTACCCGGCCCCCAAGGAGGCTGCCGCCGAGATCAAGGATTATGTTGCCTTCTGGAAAGGCGTGGAGATTGCCGTATAAAGAATAATCTGTCTGAGAAGGAGATGGCTATGCAGTTGAATGAAATGCAATTAGAACAGTGCAAATCAAGCAAGTGGAACTTCACAGATTTAAAAGCCCTTTTTCTTAATTGTACTCTTAAACTTTCACCGGGTTTGTCCCATACCGATGGGCTTGTCAAAATGTCCAGGGCGATCATGGAAAAAAGTGGTGTTACAGTTAAAGTGCTGCGCCCGGTTGATTTCAACATTGCAACCGGTGTTTATCCCGACATGACTGAGCAGGGCTGGGAGATAGATGAGTGGCCTGGTATCTATGAAATGGTTAAAGCTGCAGATATCCTTGTAATAACATCACCGATCTGGCTGGGTGACAAGTCCTCCGTATGTACTAAGATTATTGAACGCCTTTACTCCAGCTCCGGAGACCTGAATGAACAGGGACAATACGCATACTATGGCCGTGTGGGCGGATGTCTCATTACAGGTAATGAGGATGGCGCAAAACATTGTGCAATGAACATACTCTATTCTCTGCAGCACCTTGGTTACGTTATCCCGCCCCAGGCCGACGCTGCATGGCTGGGTGAAGCAGGCCCGGGGCCATCGTATCTCGATCCGGGTTCTGGAGGACCGGAGAACGATTTTACCAATCGGAACACTACGTTTATGACATGGAACCTTATGCATATGGCGCGAATGATTAAGGATGCCGGTGGTATTCCGGCACATGGAAATCAAAGATCAAAATGGGATGCCGGTTGTCGTTTGGATTACCCAAACCCGGAGTACCGATAGCACATATACCTGGCACCAGATATTACTTGCAGATCTAAACAAAGGAGCTCCCATGCACTACGCCGCCTATTCAGGATTTCAGCGCTTGACCGAGTGCTTCAATGATGCTCTGGAAAAGCACAAGAATATCGTCCTGCAGGCCGGGAGTCTCCAGGATCCGGTAGGCGACTTTGAAACCTCGGTTGCCAACAGCCTGAAGCAATCACCTCCGGTGCTGGAGTGCCGGTTTCTTTATGATGCTCGCGGCAGCTCACTCTATGAGCAAATTACCAAACAGCCGGAATATTATCCCACCCGCACCGAGGCGGCAATACTGCAGAAAAATGCGGCTGAGATCAGCACACTCACCGGGCCGTGCACCCTGATTGAACTCGGCTCCGGCAGTTCAATCAAAACAGACTATCTTTTATCAGCCTACCAGTCCCGCTATACCAATATCTGCTACACGCCCATTGATATCAGCGCTAATGCCTTAAAAGATGCGGGCCGCTCAATCATCCAACAGCGACCGCAGGTGCAGGTTGTCGGCATCCACGGCACCTATGCTGATTCGTTCCCGTTGATCCGCTGCGCCTCACCGTCTCTCATTATCTTTCTGGGCTCCACCATCGGCAATTTCACGCCCGAAGAGGAGCGCATCTTCTGGTCCGACATTGCACAGAACATGCAGGTGGGGGATCATTTCCTGCTGGGCGTCGACCTGGTAAAAGATACTGAAATCCTGGACGCTGCTTATAATGACAAAAAAGGTGTCACTGCACAGTTTACCAGGAATTATTTTGTCCGCATGAACCGCGAACTCTTGTCTGCAATCGATCTCGATAAGATCGCCCACGTAGCATTTTTCAACCCGGCCAGGGAGCAGATGGAGATATATATCGAATTTCTCAGCGATCAGACAATCACCCTGCCTGCCTTACAGCAGTCGTTCAGCTTTACCAGGGGCGAGAGGATTATGCTGGAAATCAGCCGCAAATTCCGGCTAAACAAAGTCATGGAAAATCTTTCCTCCTACGGTCTCCATCCTTTACGCACCTATACCGACGAACAGGACTGGTTCGGCCTTCTGCTCCTGGAAAAGCAGGAGTAGCGCATTGATGTACAACGGCAGCAAACCTGACGCCACAACAGGCATTATAGTCAAAGACGGCTTGTGCGGCATCTGTCCGGCCGGCTGTTGGGTCCGGGCCCACCTGGAAAATGGCATTATAAAAAAGGTAGAGCCCCAACCGGACGCAGCGCTTGGCACCATCTGCCGGATCGGCAAACACTCACCCGACATTGTCTATGACCCTGACCGGCTCAAGTACCCATTACGCCGCACCGGCGCCAAGGGCACCCATGCATTTGAACGGATCAGCTGGGACGATGCCTATGGGATAATTGTTGAAAAACTCACCGGCTTCAAGGAGCAATACGGGCCGGAATCAACAGCCATCTACACGGGCCGCGGCTCCTTTGACATGGCCCTGTGCGATCTCATGCAGCCCGCCGGCGCGGCCATCTCCTCAGCCTCCAGCGTGCTCTTTCCATTCGGGTCGCCCAACACCCTGGGGGTCGGTGCTTTATGCTATGTATCCTTTGCCATGATCGCACCGCACGTCACCATGGGCGAGATGTACATGACCATGGATACTGACCTGGAAAACGCCGAACTGATCGTGATCTGGGGTGCCAACCCGGCCACCGACTCGCCGCCCTTTTCCATGCAGCAGATTATCCGCGCCAAAGAACGCGGCGCCCGGGTAATAGTCATTGACCCGCGCTGCAGTGAAACCGTCGGGCTCACCAACGCGGAATGGATTCCCATCCGGCCCGGCACGGACGGTGCCCTGGCCCTGGGCATGATCAACGTGCTCATAGAAGAGGAGCTTTTTGACGAGGATTTTACCGAAAACTGGACTCAGGGCTTTGCCGAACTCAGCCAGCTGGTGCAGCATTTCCGGCCCGAGGTTGTTGCTGATATTACCGGCGTGCCGGAGGAACAAATACGCGAGTTGGCCCGTGCCATTGCCGATGCCCGCGGCGCTTCACCGGTCATGTACACAGGCCTGGAATATTCCGACAGCGGCGTGCAGGCGATCCGGGCGGTATTCACCCTCTGGGCCCTGGCCGGCCAGCTTGATGTCCCGGGCGGTCTGTTGATCCGCATGCGCGAAAATATCTTTCCCCAGAACCGCGATCATCTGCAGCCAAACCCTGACATGAAAAAGGGGCTGGGCCGCGACCGGTTCCCGGTCTATTCTACATACCGGGGAGAATCCCATGCCATTGCCCTGCCGCAATCGGTGCTCGAATCCATCCCATACAAAATAAGGGGTTTAATTATCCTGGGCGGCTCGATCATAACGGCCTGGCCCAACCCGTCTCTCTGGAAAAAGACCCTTGGGGCACTTGATTTCCTGGTCAGCATCAACCGTTACCATACCGCGGATTCCGCCTATGCAGATATTGTCCTGCCGGCCACCACCCAGTACGAGACCACCTCATATATGCGCTACGGCCCGATCTTCAAGATCCGCGAAAAGATGATCGAGCCGCAGGGCGAAGCCAGAAACGACTTTCTCATTCTCGCCGAACTGGCCGAGCGTTTGGGCTACGGCCACCTCTACCCGCAGACGGAAGAGGCTATCCTGGAACGGGCCCTGGAAAATACCGGTTTTAGCGTGGATGAGGTACGAAAGGCCGGCGGCTCTGTACAGGTAGAGCCGGTCATGATGCAGTATAAAAAATGGCAGAAGGGGCTTTTGCGTGATGACGGCCAGCCCGGTTTTTCCACACCAAGCGGCAAATTCGAAATCGCCTCCTCCGTCCTGGCCGAGCACGGCTACGAGCCCCTGCCAGACTACACAGAGCCCAGCGAAGGACCGCAGTCGAGACCCGACCTGGCAAAGGATTTCCCCCTGGTCTTCAACTCCGGGGCCCGCACCTCTTTTGACTTCCGCAGCCAGCACCACGGGGTAAAAAGCCTGGGCGCCAACCAGCCCGACCCCATGGTCACCATCAACAGCAGCGATGCAGCAGAAAGAAACATAAAAGATAACGACTGGGTCCGGGTCAGCACCCCGCGCGGTTCGGTAAAATTCCGGGCCCGGGTGACAGATAATATCGTTCAGGGCGCCATCGATGCCAACATGGGCGGCGGCGGTCCCCTGGGTCCCGATTCCTGGCAGGAGTGTAATGTCAACGAACTCACCGACCTTGAGCATTACGACCCTATCTCCGGCTTTCCCATCTATAAATCGCTCCTCTGCCAGGTGGAAAGGATTGACCGGCAAGAAGGAACAAAGACTATTCCAACTGCAAAGGAATCTGCTGACAATAACCCGGTCATGCCAACCGCAGCAGTACAGCAGGCAACCCGCAGGGTTTACCTGGACCATAATGCCACCACACCTGTGGACCCCGAGGTCCTGCAGGCAATGCTGCCCTATCTGCAGGCTGATTTTGGCAACCCGTCAAGTGTGCATACCACAGGCAACAGGGCCAGGAAGGGGGTGGAAGCAGCGCGGCGTTCTTTAGCAAGCCTTATAAACTGCACAGCCCGGCGTATTATTTTTACCAGCGGCGGCTCAGAGGCCAACAACCTGGCTATCATGGGAACAATAAAAGCCATGGGTAGAAAAACCGGCCACTTAATCACCACAACTATTGAACATCCGGCCACCCTGCAGCCCTTCAGGGACCTTGAAGAGCAGGGCTTTACAATCACCAGGCTGCCGGTTAACAGCCAGGGTCTTTTAGATCCGCAGGAACTGGCCCGGGCACTCACAAAAGACACCCTGCTGGTCTCCATCATGTTGGCCAACAACGAGTTCGGTACCATCCAGCCGATCAGGGAACTGGCAGCAATTGCCGGGCAGTATAACGTGCTCTTTCATACCGATGCAGTGCAGGGAATGGGCAAGATAGGAGTGGATGTCCAGGACCTGGGCATTGATCTGCTCTCCATCTCGGCCCATAAGATGTACGGCCCCAAGGGGGTCGGCGCTTTATATATTAAAAAGGGAGTCACTATTGCGCCGCTTATCCAGGGCGGTGGCCAGGAGCTCGGCATCCGCTCCGGCACCGAGAATGTCCCGGCCATCATCGGCTTTGGCAAGGCTTGCGAGCTGGCGGGTCAGCTACTGCAATCAGATGCAGCAAAAGAAACTTCTATCCTGCGCGATTATCTGTTTGCAAAATTAGTTGAGAAATTACCCGACGTACAACGAATTGGCACCAATGCCGTCTGTTTACCCAACACGCTGAACATTACCCTGCCGGGCATCCGTGGTGAATCCCTGGTCCTGCTCCTGGACCGGAAAGGCATCTCTCTGTCTGCGGGCTCAGCCTGCAAGTCAGGCAATGCCGCGCCCTCCCACGCCCTTCTGGCCCTTGGTCTAAGCGAAGAAGAGGCCCACTGTACGGTGCGTTTCTCCCTGGGGGTCTCCACCACCAGAGAGGATATAGACTATACGGTTGCTGCCCTTGAAGAACTGCATAACAACAAGCTGGGTGTTATCCGTTTTGTCCCCTGTCGATGAATTTTGTAAACAGAGAAAAGTCAAAATGTCTAATATCAATCTTTACTAACAACACCACCTGAAAAGTTACTATTGTCAGGTGAGTTGGGGAGAGATAGAATGAGTGACCATTTAGAAATGAATAAAAAAAATGCTATGGCTTTCTATGAAATGATGTTTAACCAAAATAAGCCGGAAGAAGCCATTTTAAGATATGTCGGGGATGAATATATCCAACATAATCCTCATGTGGGGGATGGGAAAGATTCATTCATGGAATATTTCAAAAGAATGGCTAAGGAATACCCGGGAAAGCGTGTGCATTTTAAACGTTCAATTGCCGAAGGGGATTATGTCGTTTTGCATTGCCATCAAGAATGGCCTGGAGATCATGAGTATGCAGGAATTGACATATTCAGATTTGATGACAAAGGAAAAATAGTCGAGCACTGGGATGTTTTGCAGATAATTCCCGAATACTCCCAAAACAATAACACAATGTTTTAGAAAAATCGGGGTCTGACCCCGGTTTCCCTCCCACGGTTTTAACGATCATTCCAATTTCATTAAAAACAGTGCCCACTATTTCAACAAACATCAGATAGCGGTATACGCTTATGACCAGCGCGGCTTCGGCAATGCACCGGTAAAGGGAAGATGGAGTTCCACCGAAGCCATGACACAAGACCTGAAAACCCTGATCCGGCTCATCGCCCAAAAGCATCCGAACCAACCCATCTACCTCCTGGGCCACTCCATGGGAGGGGCTGTAGTTATCCAGGCCATAAACGGGGAGAACCACCCTGATGTTGCCGGCGCCATTCTCGTAGCACCTGCTGTCTGGGCCCGCTCCACCATCCCGTTTTACCAGAATGGTGGCCTCTGGCTTGTTGCCCATACCATCCCCTGGTACCGCGTCACCGGAAAAGTACTCGGCAGAAAGCCAAGCGACAATATTGAAATGCTCAAAGAGCAGGGACGCGATCCCCTGGTGATCAAGGAGACAAGATTTGATACAATATACGGCCTGCAGAGCCTGATGGATGCAGCCTATAAAGCAGCTGACACCTACACCCTCAAAACCCTTGTTCTCTATGGCGATCACGACCAGATAATTCCGGAGAAACCGGTTCTTGATGCCTTCCAGCGTTTCCCGACTGACCCTGCAGAACAGAAACAGTTGATTCGCTATGAAAACGGCTACCACATGCTGCTCCGCGACCTGCAGGCAGAAAATGCCATGAAGGATAT
>JAAXQI010000231.1 GCA_012974315.1 Desulfobacterales bacterium
ATTATACACTTAATGAAAATGAAACGATTAACCTTGATTAAGTCACAAAAAGTCACGGGATGGCTAAGCGAAAATTTTGAGATACAGGTAAGCGCAGACACCGAGGAGCAGTGTTTTTTTACGAGCGAGGCCATACATTTGTATGCCGAGTGAGCAAAAATGCGCTGCGACGCGGTAGATCGAACTTTTCGCGCCGCCATCAAACCTTATTCTTTGACCCTGGTCATGTATGTGCCGGTACGGGTGTCTATCTGGATCCTGTCCCCCTCTTCAACAAAAGGAGGAACCTGCAACTCAAACCCCGTTTCCACCGTAACCGGCTTAGAATCACTGCCTGAGGTGTCCCCTTTTGCCCATGGGTTTGCCCTTGTTACTGTCAGGTTCACAGAGTTGGGCAGGGTAACCCCGATGGGATTATTATTAAAAAGCAGGATCTGGACCTCCATGTTATCAATAAGAAAATTAATATCGTCTCCCATTTGCTCCCGCGCGATAATAATCTGCTCATAGTTTTTTGAGTCCATGAAGTGAAACTCGTCACCCTGGGAATAGAGAAACTCCATGGTTCTTTCTTCAAGCGGAGCCTTTTCAAACTTGTCGGCAGACCTGAATGTACGGTCAAACTGGTTGCCGTTCACCATATTTTTAAGCTTGGTCCGGTAAAGGGATTGGCCTTTGCCCGGCTTGGAGAACTGAAAATCAACTACCACATAGGGCTCACCATCTATTTGTATTTTCAGCCCTTTCCGTAAATCTGACGCAGAGTACATTATTATTGCTCCTGAAAAATTTATATCGAAGTTCAAAAATTGAATTTACATCCATAAATAGGCGGCCTACTATACGTTTTTACGTACTTTTATGCAACGATAAGATTATGGTTCTGTATCGAGGATGTGCTTAAGATTACACAACAGTCCAAATGACCTTTTGATTTTTTTGTGCAACTGGAATAAATCATCTGTGTGCCTCAGGAAAAGAAATAACGCTGAGGAAAATTGTACCAGAAGATTTAACGAGACAACCTGAATGCTAACCTGAACGACTGGAGGGAATATGTATAATAGATTCTTTACAGGCTTGGCCCTGCTACCACTTCTATTATTTGCAACCCATGCAATAGCCGATTCCGCTGAAAAGATCAGCACTCTGGCAGACCAGAAAGAGGTTGCGGTAACAATATACAACGAAAACCTTGCTCTGGTGAAAGACAAAAGAACACTTACCCTGCCAAAGGGAGAAAACACTCTTGCCTTCAGGGAGGTCAGCGGCAGGATGCGGCCGGAAACAGCCCTGCTGCAAAGCAATTCCCAACAGGAAGACATCGTGGTTATCGAGCAGAACTTTGATTTTGATCTGCTGACCCCGCAGAAACTTCTTGAAAAGTATGTGGGCAGAACCATCGGTATCGTTAAAACCCATCCGACAACAGGCGAGGAAACAGTGGAAGAGGCTGCGGTGCTGAGCTCCAATAACGGCGTTGTGCTTCGGGTTGGCGACAGAATTGAGACAGGTGTTTCAGGGGGGCGGCTTATTTTTCCAGATGTCCCAGACAACCTGCGGGACAAACCAACGCTCGTCATGCAGCTGGTAAGCAAAACAGACAGACCACAGGATCTTGAACTGAGTTATCTTACCGGTGGGCTTGGCTGGCAGGCTGATTACGTTGCCGAGCTGAACAGCGATGAAAGCAAGCTCAATCTCCTTGGCTGGGTAACCCTTACCAATACCAGCGGCACATCCTATAATAATGCCCGGTTACAGCTTGTTGCCGGCGATGTACACCAGGTGCAGCCAATATTTGAAAAAAGAACAAGGGGAGAAGTGGTCGACGTAATGTATGCAGCCCAGGCGCCCAAAATGGCCCAGGAGTCTCTCTTTGAATATCACCTCTATACCCTTGACAGGCCAACCAATATCCTGGAGAACCAAACAAAGCAGGTTGCCCTTCTGCAGGCAGAAAACATTTCAAGCAGCAAAGAATATCTTCTCAAGGGCCAGGATTATTACTACCGGAGCAAGACAGGCAGCCTTGGCTCCAAAATCAAGGTGGCAGTCTATCTGTCCTATGAGAACTCAAAAGCAGAAAACCTTGGCATGCCGCTGCCAAAGGGTATTGTCCGGGTTTACAAGCAGGACAATTCCGGGTCTGTTCAATTTGTCGGTGAGGACCGCATAGACCATACCCCTGAAAATGAGACTATCAGGCTTAAGCTCGGAAATGCCTTTGATATTACAGCAGACAAGAAACAGACTGATTTCAAAAAGCTTGCCGGCTCCAGTGCCTATAATTATATCTATGAAAGCAGCTATCGCATTGAACTGAAAAATGGCAAAGACGAAGATATAGCAGTCAGGGTTGTAGAGCCAATGCCAGGCGATTGGGACATTTTATCAGAAAGCCTGCCCCACAAAAAGATAAGCTCTTCTGAAACAGAATGGCTGGTCAGGGTTCCAGCCAAGGGATCATCAGAACTTCTCTACAGGGTCAAAGTAAAATTTTAGCATTTTATTGAGTTGCAAATCCATGATCACCATTGGCGTTCTTTCTGATACGCATCTCCTGGAGCCTGACAAGAGGTTCCAGGAAAAAGCGAACCGCTGTTTTGCTGATGTTGATATAATTTTGCATGCAGGAGACCTGACAAGTCTCTCGGTGCTTGATGTTTTTACCGGAAAAACCGTTCATGCGGTACACGGCAACATGTGTGGCTCCCAAACCCTGGCAACGCTTCCGACCAGCAAGATAATTGAGGTCGGTAATTTTCAAATAGCACTTATCCATGGTGCCGGTATCCGGCATAATACAGAAGAGAGGCTGTTTGATGCATTTGGGCCGATTGACTGCATAGTCTATGGCCATACACACAAACCTGTCTGTCATCGCTATGGCCCAACCCTTATGGTGAACCCTGGCAGCTTCACCGCAACAGGCACATACGGTTCATCGGGAACCTATGCCATTATTACGGTCACAGATACCAGCATGGAAGGCAAAATTTACGATGTGGGGAACGAACCATGAAAAACCTCTGGACCCCTTGGCGCATGACCTATATCCAGGAAAAAGCCTCCCTGGAAAAAGGGTGCATTTTTGATAAAGGCAGCGGGAAAAAATTTGAGAAAGAAAGTTTGCTGCTGTACCGTGATTCCCTGATTGTGGTTCTCTTGAACCGTTTTCCTTATGCTAACGGCCACCTGTTGATAGCGCCAAACCGCCACGTCAGTGATATTATTAATTTACACAAGGAAGAAAACACTGCTTTGTTTGATATGATCCGTGAATCCGTAGCAATTTTAAGAAAACATAAAAATCCTGATGGCTTTAATATTGGGCTCAACCTTGGTACAGTTGCCGGGGCCGGACACCCTGAGCATCTCCATTTTCATGTGGTGCCCCGCTGGGAGGGCGATCACAACTTCATGACTGTTCTGGCAGAGGTACGAACTATCCCGGAACATATTGAGAGCACCTTTGATCAAATGCTGCCCGATTTTCAGGAATTGTATTCAAAGTAACGATCGCATGTTCGATCTCAGATAACGCAATGAGGTGAATTTTATATCTATAATGTTAATCGTTTTTACAAACTCTTTGAAAGGCGTCATTTCGAGGAGCATGCGACGAGAAATCTTAAAAAGATCTCTCCGGCCTTAAGGCCGTTCGAGGTGACAAGAAAAAGTTGCCAACTATGTCAACTAACTGTTCTTAATTTATAACAAACCATGACAACAAGCCCCAAAATAACACCCATGCTCCAGCAGTACATGGAAATCAAATCCTCCCATGAGGATGCCATCCTCTTTTACCGCATGGGCGACTTTTACGAGATGTTCTTTGATGATGCTGTGCTTGCCGCAAAAGTACTCGGCATAACCCTTACTTCCCGCAGCAGCAAAAATGCTGAGCATAAAATCCCCATGTGCGGGGTGCCGTATCATGCGGCCTCTTCCTATCTGGCCAAACTGGTAAAAGCTGGTCACCGGGTGGCGGTCTGCGAGCAGGTTGAAGACCCCCGTTCGGTAAAAGCCGGCAAGATCGTCAAACGTGAAGTCGCACGGGTTGTCACTCCCGGGGTAACCACAGACGAACAGCTTCTTGATGACAAGAGCAACCGCTATCTATCTACAATCTTTCTTTCTTCTGATAAATCAAACGTGACATACGGGGTTGCCCACCTTGATATATCCACCGGTGAATTTCTGGTGAGCGAGCATGATAACCTGGATGGGCTGCTTGATGAACTCACACGCATGGCACCCGCTGAACTCCTTGTTGAAGACTCAGAGGAGGAGAACATTCAGAAGGTTATTGCCACCATCATGGCCTTTCTGCCAAATCTTTGTTTAACCAAACGGCCCGAACACACATTTTATCTGGAAACAGCCCGTGAAACCCTGCTTGAACATTTTGAAACATTGAACCTGGCCGGATTTGGCTGCGAACATATGAAGGGTGGCATATCTGCTGCCGGTGCCCTTTTGCAGTATGTTCTGGAAACCCAGAAAACAGCATGCTCACACATTGAAAAACTCATTCCGGTTATCCTTGAAGATGTCTTAATTGTTGATGAACCTTCACGACGGAACCTTGAACTGGCCCAGACCATTGTTGGTGGCAGCAGAAAAGGATCACTGCTTGACACCCTTGACTATACCTCAACCCCCATGGGAGCTCGTCTTCTCAAACGCAGACTGCTCTTCCCCTTGCGGGATGTAGACCAAATCCGTGCCAGGCTTGAAGGAGTCGAGGTGCTGTATACAGACAGCAGGTTACGGGAAAGCCTTCTCGGTCTTTTAACCGACGTATATGACCTTGAACGGCTGAACAGCAGGGTAGTCCTTGGCAGCGCCAATCCCAGGGACCTCTTAGCCATACGTAATACACTGGCCCAATTGCCTGCAATAAAAAATCTTTTTTCTGAAGTCAAAGACGGGATATTGCACCAAATTGTCTCTGAGCTCAATGAGCTGCCGGAAATAAGGACCCTGCTGGAGAAATGTATTCGGGATGATGCCCCAATAACCCTGCGTGAAGGCAAAATTATCAGAGACGGGTTTCATCCTGAGCTGGATGAACTCATGGCAATCCAGCGCGACGGCAGAGGAATGATCCTGGCCCTTGAGGCAAAGGAGCGTGAACGCACCGGTATAGCAAAACTAAAAATCGGCTTTAACAAGGTTTTTGGTTACTTCCTTGAGGTAAGCCGCGGCCAACTGGCAAATGTACCGGATTATTTTATCCGCAAACAAACCCTTGTTAACGCCGAACGCTTCATCACCCCTGACTTGAAAGAGTTTGAGAGCAAGGTGATGGGCGCAGAAGAACAAAGACTTGGTCTGGAATACCAGATCTTTACAGATACCAGGAATCAGGTTGCCTCCCAGAGCCGCGCCCTGCTGGAAACCGCAGCAAATTTAGCCCGCCTTGATTATTTTACCTGCCTGGCGGAAGCGGCACGACGCCATAAGTATGTGAAACCCGATGTCAATGACAGTGAGGAAATTACCATCATAGAGGGCAGGCATCCGGTTATTGAACGGACCCTTCCGGCTGGCCGTTTTGTGCCCAACGATATTCACCTGGACCAGGAAAACGAAGAGGTGCTCATCATTACCGGGCCGAACATGGCCGGCAAATCAACCGTTTTGCGCCAGACTGCCTTGATAGTGCTCATGGCTCAGATGGGGAGTTTTGTGCCTGCTGAAAAGGCAGAAATTGGCCTGGTTGACCGCATTTTTACACGGGTGGGAGCCATGGATGACCTACGCCGCGGACAGTCAACTTTTATGGTGGAGATGAATGAAACGGCCAACATCTTAAATAACGCCACGGAAAAAAGTCTGGTTATTCTTGACGAAATAGGACGGGGCACAAGCACCTTTGACGGTCTTGCCATTGCCTGGGCCGTTGCTGAAGACCTGGTAAACAAAAACAACAAGGGCGTCAAAACCCTGTTTGCCACCCACTACCACGAACTCACAGAACTGGCACTCACCAGAAACAGGGTCAAGAATTACAATATCGGGGTCCGGGAATGGAATGATACCATCATTTTTCTCCATAAAATCATGAAGGGCGGCACCAATAGAAGTTACGGGATCCAGGTGGCAGCCCTGGCAGGGGTCCCCCCAAAAGTGGTGGAAAGAGCCCATGAGATCCTTAAAAATATTGAGCAGGGGGAGTTTGACCATTTCGGCAAACCCCGAATTGCAGCAGGCAAGAACATGAAAAACAAAAGCCGTGCCAGTGTATCTGCAAATGTGAGAAAACAGCCCCCTAATAGTATGGACAGGGGCAACAACCAGCGATAGTCGTTAACACCTAGCAAGCGGACGGCATGCGGAACAATAAGGCCAACAAAGCCAATAGCACCGGCTAACATCAGTGCTGCTACGGTTACTAACGAAGCGCAAAAGTAAATTCCCACTTGTAATGGCAGCACTGCTACACCTAGTGTTTTTGCCTTCATCTGGCCAAGACTGAGAACATTAAGATTTCTGGAAAAGATCATGCTTACAGTTGCCACAATCAAAAGGGTAACCCATGCGGGCAGTAGTTCTTCAGCACGAGAAACATCTCCCATCAACCAAAATAACATACCTTTCACATTATTGGCTGGTGCAAGAGTCAGTAACAGAGTAATTAGTGCGGTACAACCAGCAGATAGCACTACCCCCGTTAAGAGTAATCGATAGAGATTCCAGTTGCCAGTACGAAAGCTCAACCCAAACACAATTGCAATTGCAATCAACGCACCTACCAGAGATATTAAATTTGTTAGCACCAACCCCCACCCCAACAGCATCGCGGTAAGCGCACCCACTGCCGCACCGCCAGATACGCCGAGAATATAGGGATCTGCCAGTGGGTTACGTAACAACACTTGTAACAATGTTCCCGCAAGGGCTAGTAAGCCACCACAGGCAAATGATGCTAATACTCGTGGCAAACGAAGTTGCCAAACTATCTGGGCAGTAGCATCATTTGCTGGAAATAATAA
>JAAXQI010000240.1 GCA_012974315.1 Desulfobacterales bacterium
AAATGATTGAGATACAGGCATATTTTTATTGTACGTTACTACATGGGCTATACGCAACTACCAAAAACAAAAAGCAGTAACCCCATTCAGGATTACGGCTTTTTTATATATGGTGCGAAGGCCGGAGCCACAAGAGGGCTTATTTATAATTTGATTTTAACAAGTTACATACATTTCAAAATACACAACTTTCAAAATACCCGCTTTTGTACCCGCTTTTCACGAGAACGAGACAAGAGATGTTAAAAGTTCATATGTTTCTTCCCAGGTATCACTTAAAATCGGAGAGTCCGAACCTTTTACAACATAATTCTTGCCAACATCTTGAGTTTTGTCATACAAAATCTGGCTCAATATATCCACCGTACATCTTGATACTTTAGGAATCATTTATGACTTTCAATGTATCAGCAGTTATGTGGAATTGTAAAAAATGAAAAGGACGGCCCTTGCTATCCCTTGAAAATATAGAATTTTCGCATGCCGTAGTTTATCATAACAGCAGAAACAATATTAGCTGTAAAAGCATATGTTGTTTGCATGCCGTAATATCTGATCAGAAAACCCATCATGCTTGTACCAATTAACACACTTACTCCTGATACGAGATAAAACAAGCCTATTTCAATAAATCTATTATGCCTGCCCGCCCTAAATACCCAAAATACGTTGATAATATATGCAACCATATTCGCAAAAATAAATGCGACTCCATTTGATAGCATGGAATTGAGTGAGCGAGTTGCCAAATCCACTTCCGTAACAGTTATTCCTAAAAGGACAATAAATAAATCTTTTTCCTGCAATGAAGGAAAAATTTTCCAAGCAACAAGATGAAAAATGACTATATGCACAAAAGTAGCAAGACCGCCCGAAATTCCATACTTTACAAACTGAACCAACGGGCCAGCTTCCACTCCTTTAAATTGTTCAAAATAATTATCGCTCAGAAGAACCTCCTATCATTAGTACTTTTCATATAATATTTGCCGACCTAACTGATGAAATGTTTTGCTGCCGACCTGTTTAACTTCTTTAAAATAAAATCTAAAATAGATATTCAAAAAAGCAAATACGGCTGAACATTACTTGCCAACATCTTGAGTTTTGTCATACAAAATCTGACTCAACATGTCCAGTGGACATTGATACTTTAGGAAGGATTCACGACTTTTGATTGATAGCAAACATTTATCCTTTTTCATTCTCATTTTTTTTGTGATGCAGCCCAAACCCAACCTTGGATTTGCTCTAATGCCTTTATCCTGTCTTCAGTCAGTTGCCCCTTCTTGTATTCACCTCTGCGATTACTCACCCAAGCACCAAGTCTGAAACCATCGTTAGTCATATGCCCATACGGTACTCCTAGTGCAGAGGTCTTTTCGGAATCAGCTTGTTACACCAACAAAGACTGGGAAGAATCGAAGAATCGATATTTCAGACCAGCTTTATTTTGCATTGAAAAAACTGCATTTGCAGCGGAAAGAAGAGGCCTTGCAAGGTGGCATGGATGCACCTGTATCAATCATATTTCATACCAAGGGATCACATACTTCGCAGAACAGTGTACGCAACATTTGGAAAAGGTTACTGGATAAGTGTGGCTTGAATTACAGGAAGTTCCATACAACAAGGCATACCTTTGCTTCATTGTTGATCAGCAATAATGAATCTCTTGCTTACATTAAAGAATTGATGGGTCACCACTCTATTCAAATGACCGTTGATGAGTACGGTCATCTCCTTCCTACTGAAAATCGTGATGCCGTAAATTCTCTTGATGATGCGACAATCCGCAACTCCACCGCAACCACCCAAAGCAGAAAGGCTGCAGCCCTTTAGGATTACAGCCGTTATATTCAAGTGGTGGCGATGCAGGGAATTGAACCCCGGACACCACGGATATGAGCCGTGTGCTCTCACCATCTGAGCTACATCGCCACAAGAGGGGTCAAATATGTTCAATTTCCCTTGACATGTCAACAGGAAAATCTATTTCAATGGCCTGTTTTATTGTCAAAGGTAAAGTTATCAGGCCGGTTATGTTAATAAAAAAAGGGCCTCGCATAACGAGACCCTTTTTTGTGAATAATTTAAAACGAGAGGTGTTTACTGCATAGGCCGCTTATTACATCATGCCGCCCATACCACCCATTCCGCCCATACCGCCCATGCCGCCAGGCATACCGCCACCACCACCAGCGCCGCCGCCAGCGTCATCTTCAGGATGTTCACACACCATGCACTCAGTGGTTAAAAGCAGACCTGCAACACTTGCTGCATTCTGCAGAGCAAAGCGGGTTACCTTGGCTGGATCAATGACACCTGCCTTAATGAGGTCTTCATACTCTTCATTCTCAGCATTAAAGCCGATGGCACCTTTCAGTTCCTTTACATGTTCAACGATGACAGAACCTTCACGGCCTGCATTGTTGGCGATCTGGCGTACAGGCTCTTCCAGAGCTCTGGCAATAAGTTTCTTGCCAAGGGCTTGGTCGCCTGTCAACTCAAGCTTGTCGAGGACTTTGAGGCAGCGCAGATAAGCAACACCGCCACCGGGAACAATACCCTCTTCAACGGCTGCGCGGGTTGCATTCAAGGCATCTTCAACACGGGCCTTGCGCTCTTTCATCTCTGTTTCTGTGGCAGCACCGACATTGATAACTGCTACGCCGCCGATGAGTTTTGCTAAACGTTCTTGCAGTTTCTCGCGGTCATAATCAGATGAGGACTCATCAATCTGGGCCCGGATCTGCTTGACGCGGCCTTCCAGCTTATCTTTGTCGCCACCACCGTCAACGATGGTTGTGTTGTCCTTATCAATAACAATGCGCTTGGCAGTGCCAAGGTCATTGATGGTTACATTTTCAAGTTTGATGCCGAGGTCTTCGGTGATGACCTGGCCGCCGGTAAGAATAGCGAGATCTTCCAACATGGATTTTCTGCGATCGCCAAAGCCCGGGGCTTTAACAGCAGCAATGTTCAAGGTGCCGCGCAGTTTGTTAACCACTAATGTGGCAAGGGCCTCACCGTCAACATCTTCTGCGATGATAAGCAAAGGCTTGCCCATCTTGGCCACCTGCTCCAGGATAGGAAGAAGGTCTTTCATGGAGCTGACCTTCTTTTCATTAATGAGAATTACAGCATCTTCCAGGTTGACTTCCATCTTTTCAGGATCGGTCACAAAATAAGGGGAAAGGTAGCCTCGGTCAAACTGCATACCCTCGACAACGTCAAGGGTTGTTTCCATCGATTTTGCTTCCTCCACGGTAATGACACCCTCCTTACCAACTTTGTCCATGGCCTCGGCAATGATGTTGCCGATGGTTGCATCATTATTGGCGGAAATGGTACCTACCTGGGCAATTTCTTTCTGCTCTTTGGTGGGTTTGGCAATATTTTTCAGCTCTGCCACAATGGCTGTAACGCTTTTATCGATGCCGCGTTTGATATCCATTGGATTGGCGCCGGCTGCAACCAGCTTGGAGCCTTCGGCGTAGATTCCCTGGGCCAGGATGGTAGCAGTTGTGGTGCCGTCACCAGCCACATCACTGGTTTTGGAAGCAACCTCTTTTACCATCTGGGCGCCCATGTTTTCAAATCTGTCTTTCAGCTCAATTTCTTTGGCAACGCTTACACCGTCCTTGGTGATTGTCGGGGAGCCATAGGATCTTTCAAGCAGAACGTTACGTCCTTTGGGGCCCAATGTAACCTTGACAGCATCTGCCAGGATGTTGATACCCTTGAGAATTGACTCACGGGCTTTCACGCCATATTTAATATCTTTTCCAGCCATAATTTACTCTCTCCTCATATCCAATTTTATCGATTGGTAATTATTAAAACAGGTTAGAATTATTTACTCTAAAAGTGCTGTTATCTTTCAACAACGGCGAGAATGTCATCCTCACGCATAATGAGATGGTCTACGCCGTCAAACTTAACATCGGTGCCGCCATATTTGCTGAATAAGACACGGTCGCCAACCTTTACATCCATTTTTACCCGGTCGCCTTTTTCGTTAATCTTACCTTTACCAACAGCAATTACTTCACCTTCGGCCGGTTTTTCCTTTGCAGAATCTGGAATAATAATACCGCCTTTGGTTGTTGTTTCCTCTTCCAAGCGTTTGACCAGAATCCGGTCATTCAGTGGACGAACTTTCATGTTTCTCCTCCGTATAATTGTTAGTTTAAACTTTTTAATTTTTCCCGATTAAACAGGTGTGTGTTCAATCTTCAAGAACAGGACAGTTGTTATTTCACTAATACCTTGAAAAAAAAGGTTATTTTGGAACAAATGTCAGGATGGTGGAACTATAGGCACGATATTTGAAAAATCAAGAGAGGATCTTAAAAAAATTATACTTCAACGACCCAACCATATGGATCTTTAGTATAACCATTCTGGATGGCCTGCAGTTCATCGAATAATTTTTGGGCAAGTTCCCCTGTTTTCCCATTATTTATGGTACATATCTGGCCTTTGTAGTTAATTTCTCCAACCGGTGAAATTACAGCAGCTGTACCGGTACCGAAAACTTCCCTTAGGGTCCCCTTTTCATTGGCGGAAAGCACATCACCAATGGAGATCCTTTTTTCAGAAACCTTCAGGCCCCAGTCCTTCGTCAGGCGAAGAACAGAATCTCTTGTGATGCCCGGCAAAATACTTCCTGTGAGCGGAGGCGTAATAAGCTCATCGCCTATCAGGAAAAAAATGTTCATGGTGCCTACTTCTTCTATGTACCTGCGCTCAATGGCATCAAGCCAGAGCACCTGGGTGTATCCCTGCTTTTGCGCTTCCACTGCAGCCATAATGCTGGCGGCATAATTGCCTCCTGTTTTGACATTGCCAACACCGCCTGCAACTGCCCGTACATACTTGTCTGTCACAAAGATTTTTACCGGATTAAACCCTTCCGGGTAGTATGCCCCGACCGGACAATTGATAATGAAGAAAATATATTGCTTGGCTGGCCTGACCCCAAGTCCTGCCTCGGAAGCAACCATGGTCGGGCGGATATAGAGAGTCGCTCCGTCCACCTTTGGAATCCAGCCTTTATCAAGAGTAATAAGTTTTTTTAAGGCGTCGTAGACAACGTCCACCGGGATTTCCGGCATACACATCCTGGCAGCGGAAATATTCATCCGTTGCAGGTTGTCAGTTGGCCGGAAGAGATAAATCCTGTCATCTTTGCCGTGATAGGCCTTTAAACCTTCAAAGATTTCCTGACCGTAGTGCAGAACCATGGCAGCCGGATCAAGGGAAAAATTCCCATACGGTTTTATTGCAGCATCATGCCAGCCGAGATGTTCGTCATACAACATGACGAACATATGATCTGTCATGTGTTTCCCAAACCCTAAAGAATTTTCATCCGGCTTCGCCTTGAGGAGGTCGGGAGCCGCTTTTTCGACCCGGATATCCATTCAGAACTACTCCTTCCAATAAGCTTCTTTTTGCTTCTCTGGATAAGCTTCTTTTTGCTTTCCTTTTTCAATACAGTATATTAGAAAATAAAAGAGGGGTGCTCTTTTAAAAAAACGAATTATAGCCTATACCTCCAACCTTGTGAAAATGCAACTGTATATGGAATCCCCCCCCGGGTATTTTTAAAAGTATGTAATGGTTAGTGATGATATCGAGTACGGTTAGTATAGAGTATTATAATATTTTATCTGCAGGCCGGAGCTTTAAACTGTAAGGATAATACTAATGGAAACAAAACCTGCAACCAAGTCCTCAAAAACATTCAGTCCTCTGGTGTTCAGGTATTTTCTGCTCCTGTTTCTGGTCTCTTTTCTGTTGCTTGGCCATCTTTTCTGGCCTTTCTTGTCTATCCTGATCCTCTCTTTTCTTTTATCTGGTCTTTTCCAGCCGGTTTTTAAATTATTTCATTTGCGGTTTAAATTTTCAGCACAATTTTCGTCACTTGTCACCTGTTTTCTTATCGTGATTCTCGTCTTTGTGCCACTCATGATATTTGTTATCGCTCTGTCTAGGGAGGCAGTGGGGCTTTATCCTTTGATAAAAGGGAAAAACCTGGCCCTTCTGCTGCAGCAACTGCTGGAAGAAAATCAAAAGATTATAAGGCTAAAGGAGTTATTTGCAGGATTTGGAATTACGTTGCATCCGGAACGGGTTACAGGAGCTCTTTCTGAGTCGGGGAAAGTCGCCGGACTTTTTCTTTATGATCAGGCAAGTTTCTGGGCTGCAAATATCATGAACTTTGTCTTCAGTTTTATCATGATGGTTATTGTTATCTTCTTTCTCTTGATCGACCAGGAGCGTTTTATCTCCTATATTCTTGAGCTTTCGCCTCTTCCTGACCAGCAGGAAAGGCAGTTATTTAAAAAATTTGAAGAAATTGCCAAGGCTGTCCTTGTTGGCAATGGAGTGTGTGGTCTGCTCCAGGGATTCCTGGGCGGTGCCGTCTTTGTGTTTTTGGGAATCAGTTCGCCCATCTTATGGGGTGGTGTCATGGCCATTCTGGCATTTCTTCCAATTTTCGGCATCGGGCTTGTGTTAGTCCCAGCTTCAGTTATCCTCTACTTGAAAGGGCAAGTCGGTGCTGCCATTTTTATGCTTATTTTTTATGCGTTTCTTTCATTTGCCGTGGAGTACATCCTTAAACCATGGATGGTCGGCGAGCGGGTTAAAATGCATACCCTGCTTGTTTTTCTCTCAATTCTTGGTGGATTAAGTGTCTACGGTGTTTTAGGAATAGTTTATGGCCCCTTGATAGTCACCGCATTTCTGTCCTTTGCAGATATTTACCGCAATAACTATAGCGAGCATGTAAGAAAAAAGACCTGTTAGGCAAGAATACTTTGAGTTGTTACTTTTTGACGTTTGCAGGAAGTGTATCGAGTAGGTAACGGGGTCTCCCCCGTTACCTCTCACACCACCGGGCATACGGTTCCGTACCACGGCGGTTCCTTACGTTGATATTATTCTAAATCTT
>JAAXQI010000241.1 GCA_012974315.1 Desulfobacterales bacterium
TTTTAAAGAAAATTCTCCTGAATAAGTAAAACTTGATGTTGTGTCATTTGTAGTTAAATTAATAATTTCATTATTTACTGCAGTCTCAGTAGAATAAAAATTTATGCTTTATTGCTTTATTAGAGCAAGACAGCTCCGTCGAAAAGCAGGCTTACCGGTCAATCTGGCAGGGAACCTTCAAGCTCCTTTAAGCCGTTAGGGCCGCTCAGGACTTTTCGGATTTTTTTGACCAGTACATTTGGCGCGAAAGGCTTCTGAACAAAAGCATATTCACTTTTAGGAATACCCTGATGTGCTATGGAAGGGCAAACAAAGCCGGACATAAACAGGATTTTAATTTCAGGATTGAATACTGCAAACTGCCTGGCGAGGTCAACGCCATTTATCCCAGGCATCATGATATCAGTCAACAGAAGATCTATTCTTTCTTCCTCTGCCAATGCCAATGCTTCTTCAGCATTGTTAGCCAGTATGGGCTTGTAACCATACTGAGCAATCTCCTCTTCTATGAAACTCAAAATCATTGGATCGTCATCCACAATGAGTACTGTCTCAAGTCCCATATTGCGCATAGTTATATATCCTTTCTCAACAAATATTACTGTTTAACCTGGTTGAATAAACATGAGAAGGGGCCGCCTACTTAAACACAGGACATTCCTGAATATTTACTAAGGCTTCTTTCATTTACTAAACACCATTCACCAAATATAATTATTCACAAACATTGCACCAAAGTCAATTTATTAATATTTATTTTACTATTTACCCTTATTAGCACGCTAATTGTTTTTACTATCACAATAGTTGTTCTTTCTGTCACAATAATTGTTCTTTTTCCTGTCAAACTATTAGTTTCTTCCTGCCAATTCACCTCTGTTTTTTTAACGTTGAACCCCGCTCTTTCCAAGTGATACAATCCTGTACCGTCAAGATCTTTTAGAGATTTTCGAGGAATTATAAATATTCCCAGACAAATCACTTCACGCACATCTCAACAAACGGAGAATTCGCACATGGCCGAAATGATTCCCAATCCAACTGTCATCTCTGCAGAAGAGGCATTAAAAACCGAGATCATTTTAAATCAGGCTCTCATTGATATCTTGATTGCCAAAAAAATCATTTCCGAAGATGAATTAATTTACGGAATTAAAAAAATAAAGAGGGAACGGGAAATCCTGGCCAATGACTGGGAGAGTCTCCTATAGGATTATCCTGGCAGATACATCCTGACAACAATCTTTTCTGAAAAGCTCCAACGACTTCAAAATACTCTCCGTAAAAAGTGTCCCGTCAATTTAGTATCTTCAAATGCAGGCCACTTAATAAAATTCCCCTTATTCTCTTCCGCTTTCATTCCAACTGCCTGAAAATTTAGCATTTTAGTACTTGTAGTTGCTTTAATTTTTGGTATAAAGTCTCCTGTTAAGGAGGATTTTTATGAAAACCAAGGTAAGTAATTACATGTCGCCCAAGGTGCTCTCCATTCTTCCCACAATGGGAATCCGTGAAGCATTTTTTAAAATGAAGGAAAACGGTATCAGGCATCTGCCGATAGTTAATGAAAACAATACCCTGCTCGGGATTATCAGCGACCGGGAATTGCGCCGGCCAAACTGGGTTGACGAGGCCAAGGATATTTCCCATGTCTACCTTTTGGACAATTCCATGCTGGTCAGCGATGTAATGATCACCAATGTTCATGTTATTCATGTTTATGACACACTCAACAAGGCAGTCTCGCTTCTGCTGGACAACCATATCGGAGCAGCGCCCGTACTGGATAAAACAGGAAACCTGGTCGGCATGCTTTCGGCAATCGACCTGCTCCGGGCCTTAAAAGACTCCATAGACCAGGAAAAAAAGACAACATAAGCAGATAATCTTTTTCCATATGTAACACCGAAAAAGCAGAACATATTCTGCTCAGCATAATCATCTTTGTTTTTTTTATTGCGTCTGAACTAAATTGATAAGAGGATAAACTATGCTTTTACATCATCGGTTTATAGAGGTTGCGAAACAACAAGGCGAGAAAATGGCTTACCTGGACCGCTCTGCCGGTAGGGAAATTACTTACTCCAGGGCGCTTATTGCTGCGCTTCTTCTGCGCAGTGAATTCAAAAAATATGATAAAGGCTTCCTTGGGGTAATGATCCCTACATCCGCCGGCTGCGCACTGACCGTTCTGGGCTCCCTGATGAGCGGACGCACCCCGGTGATGATCAATTATTCCACTGGAGCTGCGGACAACTGCAGATATGCCCAGGAAAAATGTGATTTCGAGACTATTATTACCTCAAAGGCACTCCTGGAGAAAATAGAATGTCCCCATGTAGAAGGGATGGTCTATATAGAAGACATTATGGCCGGGTTAGGCACGCTTAAAAAAATCAAAGCCGCCGCCATTTCCAAGCTTTCTGCCGGTGCTATCAAGAAAATGGTGGCCGGCGGCACCGATGACCAGGACGTGGTTATCCTCTTTACCAGCGGCAGCGAGAAGGATCCCAAGGCGGTGGAACTCACCCATAAGAATATAGTTTCAAATATCGAAAGCTTGTCTGCCAAGTATAATCTCAATGAAAATGACTCTTTTCTGGCAAATCTTCCCTATTTTCATGTGTTTGGACTCACCGCTAATCTCTGGGCCCCACTTTATCACGGCATGACGACCATCGCCTATGCCAACCCCCTGGATTACAAAAAGATATGTGAAATAGTCCGTGACGACAAACCTAACCTGATGGTCGGGACACCAAGCTTTTTCTGGGGCTATCTGCGCAAATCCGAACCAGGAGACTTTGCCAGCCTGCGCCTCGCCTTGTGCGGGGCTGATAAATGCCCGGATGCCCTGCGTGAAAGTTTCCTGGAGAAACACAATATGGTCCTGTATGAGGCTTACGGCACCACTGAAACCTCACCCGGCATTTCAGGCAATGCCGAGGGAGCTAACAAGCAGGGAAGTGTTGGACTGCCATTCGACGGGGTTGAGATAAGGATTGAACATTACCAGACCGGAGAGGAATGCGGTGTAGGAGAAAGCGGCAAAATTCTGGTCAAGGGCGACCTGGTCATGAAGGGCTATTTCAATGATTTTGAGGAGACCTCTCTCCATATACGTCATGGCTGGTACGATACCGGCGACATGGGCAACCTGGATGAAGACGGCTATCTCTGGCATGTCGGCCGCCTGAAACGCTTTGTCAAAATTGGTGGAGAAATGGTCTCGCTCATAAGGGTAGAAAATGCCCTTGAAAAATATCTGCCGGAAGATGTGCTCTGCTGCGTAGTTGAAATTCCTGATGCCATCAAGGGCGCCAGGATTGTTGCTGCAGTAACTGCGGAAATCGACGAGAAGAAGACTCTTAAAAAAATGTCCACCGATCTGCCAAAGATTGCCATGCCAAAGATTTTTATCATCATTGAAGAACTCCCCAAGATGGGCAGCGGCAAAATTGATTTCAGGACTGTTACGAATATTGTGAGGCAAAAATTAGCCAGTAATGAAAAACAAACAAAATCCAAGACAGTGACGGACATTGTAAAACAGAAATTTAATACTGAAAAACAAATACAAAACAAAGAAACGCCAAAACAGGAAACCGAAGAATAGACACTGGCTGGACATAGAAAAAACGCTATTCCCGCAGAAAAACCACCCTAACTTTTTAAAATTGTTATTTTTCTCTTTTTATCCAAGCTGCAGCATATTGGTGCCGGCCCTACTTTATCACATAACATACTGTGCGCACCAGAACAACCTAAAGTTGCCAAAAAACAAACATATAAAACCAATAGTTAAAAAAGTACTTGACTTTTCTGCGTACAACAATCACCATTGAAGCGGAAAAGGGGATTTTTCTTTTTATAATTCAACTGAGTTAACCAGGTCACATGGTCATCCGAAAATCAGCAGCCCTCCTGGCACTATTTTTTACTTTTGTCCTGTTCTTTCCTCATACAGTCCTATCAGTTAATAATAGATCTGCCGCCCCTGACTCTTCAATTCTTAGCACTAATCATAAATTCACGCCGACAAAAAGCTCTCTCTCTGCAGTTCGCCAGCAGATCATTTCATCTTATAATCCTGCCAAACCTGCCGCCAATAACACTCCTGTCCTTCTTAACAGGTCGTCAATAACCAAGAGAAGGCATGTCCAGGCTTTGAGCATTACCGATAAATCATTCCACAAGAAACTTTCTGCCCGCAGTGCTATTATTATTGATGCAAAAACAGGCAAAGAGATATATTCACACAACCCGGACATGCCCCGCCAACCTGCCAGCACCATCAAGATACTTACTGGCCTTATCGCCATGGACCACCTGAAAAATAATTCTCTGGTACCGGTCTCCAGTTGGGCTGCCAGCATGCCACGCTCCAAAATATATATTCAAAAAGGTAAATCATATTATGCCAATGACATGATCAATGCCGTACTCCTTGCTTCAGCCAACGATGCCAGTGTTGCATTAGCTGAAAAGATAGGGGGTTCTGAGTCAGGATTTGCCAAAATGATGACCCAAAAGGCCAACGAACTTGGAGCCAGTAAAACTATATGCAAAACTGCCTCGGGTCTAACAGCAAAGGGACAGCAGACAACTGCCAGAGACTTGGCCACTATCTTTAGAAAAGCCATGCAGCATGAAGAATTTGCCGAGAGGATCGGCCGCCTTAAGACAAAAACATCCTATGGGAAAACCTTCAGGAGCCATAATAAAGCCATGTGGCAGATCTCAGGATCCCAGGGTGGGAAAACAGGCTATACCTGGGCTGCAAGACAAACCTATGTAGGAAAGTTCTCCCGCGATGGCAAAGAGATCCTGGTTGCAATCCTTGGCAGTCGCAATATGTGGAATGATATTTCCAAGCTTGTCGAGTACGGCTTCAGCAAAGAACAAAGCCTCCAGGTGGCCAGTCATGAAAAAAATGACACAACCCCACTGAAAAACGCTTCCGCTGTCCAGCCAGACCTCGTTGTCCTCAATGACAGCAAAAAGGTTGCAAAGCTCTAAATTCTCACAACCTTTCAAATAAATTCCTTTCCTGTTCCCCTCTCTTTATATATCATCCACAAATCCTCTATTATGAGGCAGATGTCTTTACACATCTTGAAACGGCTATATCCTGCCTGCCCATTACTGGGAGAACCTCATGGAACAAAAAAAATCAATCCGATCCAAATGGCAAAGCAAACTTGCAGACATGCAGTCTGCACCCCATTGGGGAAAAGCAGCTGAAAAGTTGAGAGGACTGGAACGATACCGTAATGCAGCAACTATCTTTGCCACCCCCCACGACTCGTTGCACCAGGCCCGTATCAATTGCCTTGCTGACGGCAAAAACCTTCTCATACCCGGGCCAAGCATCCGTGATGGTTTCTTTTTATTGGCAGCCCGCTCCATCCCCTTTAAAGACATTCCTTTGGCAGCAACTTACAAGGGACTGGAAAAACATGGGCAGCTTCTTAAGGGCGATAGCATGTCTAAACTTTCAGTGGGGCTGCTGCTTGCCGATTCACTGGCAGTTGATTGTACAGGCGGAAGAATAGGGGATGGCAATGGATTTTTTGACCTGTGCTGCGCTTTACTCCAGGAACTGGATGGGCTCGAGCATAATGCCGATATCTTGACATTCATCCAGGAAGAACAGATTTCCAGGGAGATGCTTCCACAGGACAAGTGGGATGTAAAATTGACCGGAGCCGTTACTCCGCAACAAATACATCACTTCGAACCTTCAGACCAAAAACCGAAACTATTCTGGGATAAACTCCCGAAAGATCGGATCAAAAGGATCGATCCGCTTTGGAAGCTTTTTCAAAAACGTGCGGGATAGAGATTAAAGGGAAAAGGTTAAAAATAAGAATAGTGAGGTGTGAGGCGTAAGGAGTTAAAAGAGGAAGAGTTAACATGTCCGCTGGACACCTTGACCTTTTAAGAATCATTCTCGACTTTCAATGTTAGACATCGCAAGTCGCTAATGCCCTGCATATGAAATGAAAAACCCTCGATGAAACAGGGGGTAATGGATAGATCTTTTCTACTTGACACTGTCAGACATATCAGCAGAAACCTTGACTTTTTATTTTAATAAAGACTTTTCTATGCTTTTGGTTAGTAATCTACTAACATTCAAAGTGGACCGATTAGAGGGGGCAGATCACAGTTAACCAAACGCTCAACCAGACCAGAATTGAAGAAAGCACGCGGAAAATGGCAGTAAGAAGACATACTATATACAACAGGAGGGAAAATGTTTAAAAATATCACAAAATATGCTTGCACGATTTCGCTGCTCCTTGCTTTTAGCGTTGCCCATGCCGATGACACCCTGTTTAGCACCAATCTGTACGCCAAATTTCAGGTCAAAGCGTGCACCACCTGTCACGATTTTCATGAACAGGATAAAGATGGGCTATATTTCAACTCCCATGCCAAACGCCGTGACGTAAACCGTTGTCAAAAATGCCATAACCAGAAAGTCACCGGTTTTGAACACACAGCAGACTGGTTCGCCATGCCGGGGCTTTATCTCTCAGGCATGGACGCGAAGGAAACCTGTGAAGAAATCAAGGAAGCTCTCCATGCCAAATTCAAGAGCGACGATTTACTGGCAGCCCAAATGGAAAACCATCTATTCAACGACCCACGCGTGCTTTGGGCTATTGAAGGGGCCACCCCTAATAGCGGCAAACTGCCTTTTAAAAAACAAGAAGCCAACCTGGTTAAGGGCGGCATGGAAGAATGGAAAACCCAAGTCATGGCTTGGGTTAACGGCGGTATGAAGTGCGAATGAGCCATTTCTGGGTATATGTATCAAAGAGTCAAGATGTCTTGCCAACATCTACAGTTTCGTAATACAAAATCTGACTTAACATATCCACTGTACATCTTGCACTTTTAAGAACAATTCACAACTCAACATGTATAGCAGACATTGAAAGTCGGCTATTCAAC
>JAAXQI010000111.1 GCA_012974315.1 Desulfobacterales bacterium
ATTCCAGACCTCGTAACACACTATGAAAATAGCCCTTGTTTTTGGACAATATCTATGTCTATTAGCGCAAAATTGAGGGATTTAGGCATTGAGGAATTGGACGATTAAAGGATAAAATAAATAAAGGTAGATAGAATTCCTCAATCCCTTAATGCCTGAATTAGACCTATTACTCACCCCAGTCTTCCTCCTCCTGCGGGGCCTCCTGGACACTGTCTTTGCCGGTTATTTCGAGTTCGGATCCGCAGTCGTCACAGGCTATAATCTCTCCTTTTTCAACATCGGAAGCCAGGGTAACCTCAGCTCCACATACAGGACATTCTGCCATGATACACCTCCATAATTTTTGTTATATTTCAGATATCTCAAAAGAACCGTCAGGGTTGACCTGGACAACTGCGTTGAGATAGCGTGCCGTGTAGCCATTGTCCTGCAGAGTCTTGATCGACATGCTGGCCATAATTCCTGTGTTGCAGTGAATAATGATCTCTTTGTCTTTCGGCACTTCGGCAAGTCTGTCAGCCAGCTGGGCTTGTGGAATATTAAGGGAGCCGGGAATCTGTCCCTCCATGCCGGCATCGCGCACATCAAGAATAAGCATGTTTTTCGGTGTCTCTGATGCTACTTTTTTAAACTCGGTAGAACTGACCTGCCCTGGTTTCAGTTTTTTGACATAGACAATCTTTGAGCCTGGGTCACCCGGGAAAAATTTGCCGTCCCAAGCCTTGGCGCCACCTTTGAGGACAGTGGTGTTTTTATAGCCCCAACCGCGTAAAAGTGCAAAGGTTTCGGCGGAAGTCTGGTCATCACTATACAGAATGATAGGGGCGGATTTCTTCTTGGGAAATTTATCTTTTGCTGCAGCCAGTTCAGCCTCAGGAATGGAAACTGATCCTTTAATATGTCCTGCAGTGGCAGCTTCTTTTGAACGGAGATCAACAAGCACGTATGCATCGTCTTCGTGGATCATCTTCTTGAGGCCGTTTTTTTCTGAAACAACTACGCCGTTTTCTTTTTTCCAACCAGGGATACCTGTACTGAGAACCTTTACATTGGTGTAACCAAGTTCTTCTGCCTCACGGGCAGAAAAGGGACTCAGGGTTCAGGTGGGCCCTCCGCAGTAAAAGACCAGGAGCATGTCTTTGTCCTGGGGCAGGACGGTGGTGCATTCGTCCGCGAACTTACCATAAGGTAAGGAGATGGCAGTGGGGATATGGCCGCCCATGTAAGCTCCGCCCGGTCTGGCATCAACCAATGTGTAGTTGCCTTTTTCCGGTCCCATGGCAACCAGTTTCACCGTTTCAGCGTTGGTGAATTTCTGGTGCTCAGGAACTTTATAGGGTTGTTTAACTGCTATTTCGGTGGCCAGGGGTTTTGCTTCAGTCCCTGTGAAGCTGACAAGAATTTCTTTCTTGGCGGGAAGCTTGGCGATTTCATCGGCACCGGCGGTTTTGTCTCCTTTGACAACTTCGGTCTTATCATCATACTTGACGATCCAGACCATTGTACCAACCTTAACCTGCAGGGTGTTAAAGTCCGGGGAAACAGTTCCAAGGGTACCCCGGATAGCATCGGGTTGTCCGGTATGACATTTTTTACACCCACCTGCAATAGTGGGTTTACCAGCCTCCGAAACCCCGGCTGTGCAGAAAGTTGCTGCAACTAGAGCTGCCAGAAGCACTGTTTTATTTCTGGTTATCATTATTTCCTCCTTTTGTCGTTAATCTTAGAAGATACAAGTTGATCTTGTGTAATTGGCTGCAGTTCATTTAGCAAAAGGTATGCCATTTAATTCTGCATTGGCATGTTTGATTAATTAATGAGCAGAATTGAGTATCAGGTTGGAATGGCCGTTGATGGAGGTATGGCTAAAAAGCCGTTGCCTGACTGTAAAAAAAGGTATTGCCAGAGATGGCAGTGATAAAAGTAAGGGAACTGTTTAAAATAGATTTTATTTTGTGGAGAAAAAATGAAGGTGGTGCTGTTAAGGGAAAATATATGTTAACCTGTTAATACATTAACGTTAAGTTAACATATATTAACATTTTATGTGGGGTCACTGGCTGGCTTTTTGCAGCGGAATAATACCTTCCTTATCAAAAGCATAGCGCTTAGCAAACATGCTGCTTTCTCCCACTCGAATAGAACCTTGCATGGAAAAGGCAACATCTGTTTTATTGGGAATCTTGTTCAGCAGCTGGATCAAGTCAAAATAAGAGCTGGCGAGCCGCAAAGTGAGGAGTCCGTATTCCTGGGGGGCAATAATCTGGGTCAGATTGCTCTTGCCGGAAAATACCTTGATACCCTCAAGGTGCAGGGTGTAGTCAACCCCCTGGATGGTAACTCCACTCCCGTTCGGGTTAAAGACCCTGAGTTCAGCTAAGAGGTTGACGTGGCTCAATGTCACATCCTTAACATCAACCTTCATGAGGTTGACTTCAGGAGGTATGACATTGATAGTACTGCAACCATAAAGCGGAATTATGAAAAGAAGAGCAGTTATTACTAAAAATGATTTGATCCTGATTGATCTGGTCATGGCAGAACTCCAATTTCGGTAAATATGGAACTCATTTAAGAGGATTAAGATTTAAGATGCCGCCAGTAATAATTTTAATAATGTAACTTAAATGATTATATTAACAAAGAATAAATAATTAACAAAAGAATGTGGAAGAACCATTGTTCAATAAATAATTCTGGCAAGTTTATAGACATAGCTGTAGTTTAGGGTTAATTGGTGGGTTTTTGTATGAAAGAATAACGGAGAGGGCAGGGTGATGAAAAAGCTCTTTTACGGATTGTTGTGCAGTTTACTGGCAGCAGTTTGTTCCTGCCCCAGGTGCTACTTGCAGGGTCAGTCCTGCAGAAAAGTGCTGAGCCTGGTGTGAGTATATGGCTTAACCATGAATATATCGGGAAGACCACGAAAGAGGAAAATGGGTTAGTAATTAAGGATCTCGTCCCTGGTGAATACAATCTCAGGGCAACTATGGATGTGAAACCTGTCACCATGGCATGGATGATGAAGGTAAACAGACCGCCTATACTGAAGGCATGGTAATCCAGCACTGTGCCACATGTCATAACCCAGCAATGGAGAACAAAAAGCTGAACAGCTTGACCCGGGCAGCACATGCCAGGTGTAAGAGATGCCACAAGAAGGTGGTAGAAGAATCAGGGACAGCTGGGCCGATTGGCAAATGCAGTGGATGTCATATTTTTGCAGAGGGAGAATAATTTTGCCTTCTGGCGGGTTTTCTGTCTGATTAAAAGCAGGATTATCGAAGTCTCAGCTGATCCATTATTGCATAATGATATATTGATATGCGATGTGATTTTATAGAGGGTGCGTTCTTTATAGATTAAATACTATTACTCAGGCAATATTTCTTGAGTGATTTGGGAAGAAATATGACAAATGACAACCGCAGGTACGAAGACCGGGTACCAGTAGATTTTCAGGTCGACTTTATACATGAAGGAGACTATGTCCTGTCTTTCAGCAAAAACATATCCCTGGGTGGAATGTTTCTGTGTACGACTGAACCACTTGATCCGGGAAGCAAGGTGAAGCTTATTTTTCCTGTTGAGGAACATTACCAGGCAGAGGTCCTGGCAGTTGTCGTCTGGATAAATAGATCTCCCAATGTTGAAGAAATCGGCATGGGGGTGCAGTTTATAAGCCCTCTTTCTTCCGACCTGAAAGAAAGCATTATGAAAGATATCAAGCGTGTTGAAATCCTTAAGGAGTTTGAAGGATTTGCCTGATTAGTAGACATTTGCAAAAGAACACAATCCAGATTCTGCAAGTTTTTCTTATCCGATTAATCATCATTCCTTAAATATGCAGAAATCAGTAACAACGTTCATAGACCCGGACTCCTGTATTGGCTGCGGGCTCTGTGTTGAAGTCTGCCCGGCAAAGACGCTTTCCATGCAGGATGGAAAGGCTTTGGTTACCGGTTCGTATTCAATGGGCTGCGGTCATTGTGAAGCAGTCTGCCCGGTTGATGCCATACGGGTTGAAGCACTGGAACATCCTTTCACGTTGTCATCTGCTGCAGTGGATGACCGTTGGCTGCCCCATGGAGAATATGATACCGCGCAGCTTGTCCGTTTGATGCGATCCAGGCGTTCCTGTCGCAACTATACGGACAGAGAGATTGACCGAAAACTGTTGGAAGACCTTGTCAAGATAGGTACGACAGCTCCATCAGGCACCAACTCGCAACTCTGGACCTTTACGATCCTTGCCAGCCGCCGGGAGGTTGTTGTACTTGGTAATCATATTGCCCGGTTTTTTGACAAGCTGAACAGGATGGCGGAAAAATCCTGGTTCAGGCTTTTAAGTAAATATTTCGGTGGGGATACCCTGGGGAAATATTACCGTCGCTACTATGAAACTGTCAGTGAAGGGCTTCTTCTCTGGAAACAGGGAGGAAAAGATACTTTGTTTCATGGGGCAGCGGCAGCGATTCTTGTGGGGGGTAAGAAAGCGGCAAGTTCACCCCTGGAAGATGGAATTCTGGCAAGTCAGAATATTATGCTGGCAGCCCACAGTCTCGGGCTGGGCACCTGTATGATAGGATTCGCGGTTGAGGCCATTAAAAGAGATAAGAATATCGTAAAGCTTCTGGATATCCCGGATGATGAATCAATATTTGCAGTTATAGCACTGGGCTACCCGGCAGAGCAGTACGAGAAAGCTACATACAGAAAAAAGATCAAGCCCCGTTATCCGACATTGCTGAGGAAATAGAAATGCAGCAAACACCTGAAAAACCAAAAGCAGGCCAGGGAATGAATAATTCGTGGCAGGCTATACGCCTGGTGTTTCCTTTTTTCAGACAATACAGGCTGCGGTTGGTGATAGGGTTCTTCTCACTTCTTGCGGTCAATGGCCTGCAATTGGTCATTCCAAGGATTATCAAGCATGCGGTGGATGGTCTGCAGCATGAAACTATTAACACGGCAACTCTTTTGAAGTCCGGCATGATAATAGTGGGCCTGGCTGTATTCATTGCAGCATTTCGCTTTGGCTGGCGCATTTTGATCCTGGGATTTTCCCGCCACCTGGAAAAGGATTTACGCAACTGGCTCTTTTCCCATCTACTGAAACTGGACCGTGTTTTTTTTCAACGCAATACCGCCGGGGGAATAATGGCGCTGGCAACTAACGATCTGGCCGCTGTACAGCTGGCCGGAGGAATGGGGTTGGTGGCTTTTGTTGACGCGCTTGTTCTCTCAGTTGCTGCGCTCTCATTCATGGCATATATCCATCCAGGTTTGACTTTGATTGCAATTGTACCGATGCCTCTTCTGGCATTGCTCACACGTTTCCTTTCCGGCAGACTGCACAGATATTTCAGAAAGGTGCAGGAGCAGTTCTCCAGACTTACAGAATTTTCCAGAATATCTATAAATTCAATACAGATGATCAAGGCTTATACCCTGGAGAAGAGCCAGACCGGAAGGTTTGATGCCATGGGCAGGGAATATGTGCAGGATAATTTCCGTCTTGCCAAGGTACAGGGTACTCTTTTTCCCGTTTCAAACCTGGTTGCAAACACCAGTATGCTTTTGGTCCTGTTATTCGGCGGTCGTTTAACCATCCAGGGCAGTATCACCATAGGTGACTTTGTGGCTTTTGCCTCCTACCTGTCCATGCTGACGTGGCCTATGATGGCTTTAGGGTGGGTAACCAATCTTTTCCAGCGTGGAGTTACATCATTACAACGCATACAGAATATCCTGGACCAAAAGCCGGTAATTGTTGTACCAGAAAATCCGGAGCCACTTCCTGAAAAAATCAGTTCCATTACAGTTGCAAATCTTACTTTTACCTATCCGGGTCAGCATGACCCAATCCTTGAGAATATATCCATGGATGTCCAACAGGGAATTCTGGGTATTGTGGGGAAAACAGGATCAGGTAAAACGACCTTATGTCACCTCCTGGCGAGATTGTATCCCATTGAGCAAGATATGGTTTTCTGGAACGGAATAGATGTCAATAGCCTGGACCTGGCAGAGGTGCGTAAAAAAATAGCATTGGTTCCCCAGGATATCACGGTTTTTTCAAACACAGTCCGGGACAATATTGCCATGGGAAAACCCGGGGCTTCCCAGGAAGAAATTGAGACAGTTGCAAGGGCTGCAGCAATTCATGCTGAGATAGTTGAATTGCCGCAAGGCTATGAAACCAGGATAGGGGAAAAAGGAGTAAAGCTTTCCGGTACCGTAGTGAGATTGGTGACACCGGTTTCGGCAAATGCCGGAACTCTGGTAATGGCATTTTGAATGAACAGATCCATCTGGTCCCAGTCTTCATCCAGCTGGGTATGTTCAAAATTATCGGGGATGCCTTGCACGCCCCAGGGTTTTGCCATGGGTTCGAATCCGCCCATCAGAAGACCGCCCACTTCTTCTTTGATGTATATATAACCGTCCATGTCCCTGAGATAAGGCATTTCCTTGTATACGCCCTCGATGGGTTCGGTGGTCATGTGCATGTGCTCGGCCGCAACCAGGGGAAGGCTTACACCCACCATTTTGCCCACGTCTCTGGCCCACATGCCGGCACAGTTGACGATATACTCACACCGGATATCACCTTTGTCTGTTTTGACACCGGTCACGGCACCCTGGCTGACTTCAATATCAAAAACCTTAATATCTTCCAGGATGGTGGCACCTCCCATGCGCGCGCCCTTGGCCAGGGCCTGGGTCGTATCCTCAGGGTTGGTCACACCGTCATCGGGCTGATACCAGGCACCGGTCAAATCACCGGTTTCCATGACCGGGAAAAGACGTTTGGCCTCATCCAGGCTGATTTCCTCCATCCGGATACCGAACGCCCGTGCCATAC
>JAAXQI010000210.1 GCA_012974315.1 Desulfobacterales bacterium
AGATGTGTATAAGAGACAGACCTGCATCATAGTATCTTGCGCCGTAATAATGAAGCTCAGTATCATCTTATTCCTTAACATCCTGTTTTTTAATTTTTTTTGGAAAGTTATGTAATCGGACAATTTGTTCAAAGAAATCGAATTAATACCTAATTATGGTGAAATAGAAATACATGAAACAGGAAGTGAGAAATTTCATCCAAGGAACAATGTGGTAGTTTTTATCTTGTGAAGAGCACAGGAAAGAAGTGATTCATTGTGAAATGATTCAAAAAAAACAGATGTTTAGAAAAAACAAAGGGTTAGTTTTTTAAAAATGAAATGATGGCGCTTCGTTTACTGCTTGAAAGGTGCTTGAAGGAGGGCATTCTGGCAAATGGATATACTTTTTGGGGATTCTGTATGTAGGTGTCAATCCAGCTGTCACTTTTTAAGTTTGTCACAGCTGAGAGATCCGGCCCCATCCTGCCTCCCTTACCTTTATATGAATGGCACTGGCTGCATCCTTCCTGGTAGAAAAGTTTTTCACCGCTGTAAGTCAGGGAGCAACCGGAAAAAAGAAAGGAAGCTGAAATTATCAGGGCTAAAATAAGAAGACTGCAGAATGTATATTTAAAATGATTCATATCTGTGACTCTTAATGGAACTCAGCTGTCCTCTTCCTGGACTCCCGCCTTCGCGGGAGTGACGCTGTCTTTAACGAGAGTGACGCTGTCTTTGATGTCATTCCCGCTTTCTTCTTATAATGTCATTCCCGCGAAGGCGGGAATCTATAATCATCTGTGGTGTAGGATGATAATCTATAATCCTGAATCTGTGACGGAAGATTGACAGCTGTCCCCTTTAAAAACCAATCACTTCTTTTGCCATGGCTGGATTACAGCGTCATCCAGGGGTCGGGTATCAATTTCATGCCTGGCACCGTCTTGATCAGCAATAATTACTGCAGATCCTTGTCCCACAACTGATTTTTTTGAATACCTTACCACAATGGATGCTGCTGTTTCCAGTTCTTCCGGCCCGGTGCTATAACGCAGGATAGCTGAGGGTCCTGGAACTTCCTTCGTTTCCAGAAACCAGTCTCCTGGTTGACGCAGGTTCTCAATTTTGATGTCTTCCGGGTAATCGCGGCCGACTACAACCCATCCGCCCGTGGGAAGTTTGAATTGCCGGCCGGTTAAAAGCAGCAGAATATCTTCTGGAATAATGTTTTTATGCTCTTGGTAATGTTCCTCTATACGCAGGCCCAATATTGGATCAGCAAGGATGCAGCCACCGCCGGGACTTGGATAATCCGTTATGCCGAACTGTTTGGCCAGTTTTATTTGTGGTGTTCTGTTGCGGCCGCTGAAAGCATGTAATTGCTCCCGGTCAATGAGCCCGTCGAGTTCAGCCTGTGTCGGCACCAGGTTCTTAGCGCAAAGGGGCCGCACCAGAATTCCCTCGCAGTCGCTGTCCCGTTCAATGACCCGCAATGCATCACGCCGTTGTGACATGGGACGTTGGCCGATAACCTCACCTGTTACAAGAAAGGAAGCACCGATTTCATGCATCATTTTTTTTGCCTCGGAAAGCATGAAAATTTTACAGTCGATACAGGGGTTAAAGTTTTTGCCAAAACCATGGGCAGGCTTTTTCAGCAGTTCAAGGTAGGGGAGAGTTACATCCCTTAAGATGATATCAATGCCGGCTGTTTCCTTTATCTTCTGGATGTATTCATCCTGTTTTTGCAGCAGTTCGTAACCAAAAAAAGGGGTGACGAATTTTACGGCAACAACCTTAATTCCCTGGGCCGCAACAACCCGGCAGGCAAGGGTCGAGTCAAGGCCGCCGGAGTAGAGTGTTAAGGCTGTAGTTTGGTTGTTTTTCATGTTAAAAATTGCCCTTGGCTGCCTGATTATACTAATAGCCGCGATGATTTCACCCGGTTACGCATTGCCATTGGATAAAAACAGGCTTGAAACGATAAATATCAGTGCAGATGAAGCCTACGAGG